>NZ_LWEZ01000369.1:0-21202 GCF_001634945.1 Alcanivorax sp. HI0044 | reverse complement strand
TGTAACTGTTCTCCGCCTCGCCTGTAGGAGCACCTCTTGCAGGTGCGAACCCCGTGTAAGCGCGTAAATCGCTGGTGGCTCGATGGGGTTCTCTGAGCGCGTGTCGTTAGCTGTTTCTGTGTGGTCTCGTTATGCTCGGTTCGCACCTGCAAGAGGTGCTCCTACAGGCGAGGCGGAGAACAGTTACAGCTTCCGGCGGGCGTCTTCGAAGGCCTGGATTTCCTCTTCCAGGCGGCCGAGCAGGGCCTGCACGCGGGCTTCGCTTTCAGAATCCTGGGAGACGCTCTGGCGGGCGCGGAGCAGTTCGTGGCTCATGTTCAGAGCGGTCATGATGGCAATGCGCTCCAGGCCGATCACATTGGCATCGCGGACTTCGCGCATCTGTTCGTCCAGGTAACGGGCGGCCGCCAGCAGGTTGTCCTGTTCCCCGGCGGGGCAGGCGACGCGATACTCCTTGTCCAGTAGATGAATTACCAGGGAGTTTTCGTTAGACATTCCGGATTACACCGCATTGGCTGTGAGTCAGAGTCAGGCAGGAGACCACGCTCAGGATTCCTGCTCGAGAGATTTCAGACGCGAGATGATGGCCTCGACTTTATTGCGGGCGGCATCATTTTTTTTCAGTAACTGGGCCCGTTCTTCCACCAGTTTGCTCTCGCGATCATGCAAGGCCTGGTTCTCTTGACGCAACCGCGCGCTGATGCGCAGCAGGTCATCGACTCGGGCTTCCAGTTGCCTCAGTTGTTGTTCCGTCGTCATGGCAAAATGGTCGCTGTTCGCCTAAGGTAGCTCCCCTGCACCTTACCGGTATTTTCCGGTGATGGCGCCCCCACCCGGATTGCAGGCTTTTTGTACTATAGGTGTGGGGTCTGTAAGGGTCAATGAAATTCAAGTGTGATAGCCACTTAGCACACACTTCTCAGGTAATCCCCAACTCTGCTTCCCGGGGCCGCCGCGCCAGCGGATCACCGGCTGTTGAAAACGGAAAGACGCATGTCCAACGATATTGATTTTGAGGTTCTCGTCCAGGGGCTGGCTGCGGCCGGCGTAAAGCATTCTCCCAGTGAACTGCAGGGGGTGATTGCCGGCCTGCTGGCCACCGGCCACGGCGGCCACAATGAGGAACTGCTTGGGGTGCTGGCTGCCCACGTGGATATGCCGGAGGGCTTTGGTGCCGAGATGAATGGCGCCCTGCTGGCGGTGCGAGACCAGTTGCACGGCGGTTACCAGGGAACCGGTCTGGAGCTGAACCTGCTGTTGCCGGGAGATGAGGAAGACCTTGGCTTGCGGGTGGCCGCGCTGGCCCAGTGGAGTGAAGGCTTCCTGGTGGGCTTTGGCACCGGCTCGGCCAACACCCACGACAAGGACCTGTCACCCGGCGTGCAGGAAGCACTGTCGGACCTGGCGGCAATTAGCCAGGTGGCTACGCCGGATGATGACGGCGACGCCGAGGAAGACATGTTCGAGCAGGTGGCCGAGCACTGCCGTATGTCTGCCCTGATGATTTACACTGAGCTGGTCATGCGCCATCAGGGCAAACCAGAGTCGGCGCCAGCGGATAAAACACCGCCAACCCGCCATTAATGGGGATCAGGCGTTTGGTTTGTTGCGTGAGTTGCGTGAAGCGTGCCGCCTGTTGCGTTATTTAAGGAGTCGTTTTGAGTATCAGCCGCCAGGAGTTTGCCCGTCGTCGTCAGGAGCTGATGACCATCATGGGGCCCAACAGCATTGCCATTCTGCCTGCCGCCCCGGAGCGCACTCGCAACCGGGACGTGGAGTACCCGTACCGGCAGAACAGCGATTTCTGGTACCTCACCGGTTTCGCCGAACCGGAAGCGGTGATGGTGCTGCTGCCGGGGCGCGAGTATGGTGAGTATGTGCTGTTCTGCCGCGACCGTGATCGCACCATGGAAATCTGGAACGGCTACCGCGCCGGGCCGGAAGGCGCGGTGTCTGAATACGATGCGGACGATGCATTCCCGATCAGCGATATTGATGAAATTCTGCCGGGGCTGATCGAAGGCAGTGAGCGGGTCTACTACGACCTGGGGCACGACAGTGAATTCGATCGGCGCCTGATGGGCTGGGTCAACAGCATCCGCGAACGGGTGCGCAGTGGCGCGCACCCGCCCGGCGAATTCGTGGCGCTGGCCCACCATCTGCACGACCTGCGGCTGTTCAAGTCTGCGGCGGAAAGCAAACTCATGCGCAAGGCGGCCAGCATTTCTGCCGGCGCCCACGTGCGCGCCATGCAGTCGGTGAAGCCAGGGATGATGGAATACCAGCTGGAAGCGGAATACATCCACGAATTCATGCGCCACGGTTCGCGCAGTCCCGCCTACCCGAGCATTGTCGGTGGCGGCGCCAACAGCTGCATTCTTCATTACATCGAAAACACCGGAAAGCTGAAAGCCGGAGATCTGGTGCTGGTGGATGCCGGTTGCGAGCTGGAACACTATGCATCCGATATTACCCGCACTTTCCCGGTGAGCGGCACATTCAGCAAGCCACAGCAGGCGCTGTATGAGCTGGTGCTGGCCAGCCAGTATGCGGCCATCGAAGCTACCCACCCGGACAACCACTGGAACGTGCCCCACGAGCAGGTGGTGAATATCCTTACTCAGGGGCTGATCGACCTGGGCCTGTTGAAAGGGGAATTCAACGAGCTGGTGGAAACCGAAGGCTACCGACAATTCTTTATGCATCGCACCGGCCATTGGCTGGGGCTGGATGTGCATGATGTGGGTGATTACCGCATTCAGGAACAATGGCGCCAGCTGGAGCCGGGCATGGCGCTGACCGTGGAGCCGGGGCTGTATGTGGCGCCGGATGACACCACAGTGGACGAGCAATGGCGGGGTATTGGCATCCGTATCGAGGATGATGTGCTGGTCACCAAAACCGGCTGCGAAGTGCTTAGTCACGAAGTGCCGAAGGACGTGGCGGATATCGAAAAGATAATGAAGGGTAGTTGAAAGTTTAAAGTTGAAAAGCGCGAGAGGGGGGTTGCCTTTGAGTGTCTGTGCCCGCGCCATTACCGGGGAACGCGGGCACGACATTACACACATCGACAACTGGATTCGCGTTTAAACTTTACACTTTGAACTTTCAACGCTTTGCATGATTCGCGCCTCAAGTGGCGCTCCTACAGTGAAAATGGACGTTGGAATGACGCAACAACCTTTGGTGATTGTTGGCGGTGGTATGGCCGGGGCCTTGCTGGCGCTGTTGTTGCGTCGTCACGGTGCCGCCCGGGTAATGCTGATCGAAAGCCATCCGCTGTCCCTGCCAGACGCTCCCCCCCTGACTCCCAGCTTTGATGCCCGCAGTACCGCCTTGTCCGCGGGGACGTTGGCGGTACTGGATGATCTGGGTCTGGGCCATGCCGTTCGAGAGCACGCGGCGGCTATCGGTACGGTGCATGTGTCGCGACAATCCCGCCTTGGTATAACGCGCATGTCCGCCGCAGAAGAAGGGGTAGAGCAGCTGGGTGCCGTGGTGGAAAACCGCTGGCTGGGGTTTGTGTTGCTCGGGGCCTTGTTTGCGGATGAGGGCATTGAAGTGCGGGCGCCGGATACCTTGTCGGGTATTCGCCGGCAGGAGGGCGGTTACCAAATCACTCTGGCCAGTGGCGAGGTGGTGGAAACGCCGCTGTTGATCGCCGCCGACGGCGCCCGGTCCAAGACCCGGGAGTGGCTCGGCATTAGCGCCCGTGACCACGACACTGGTCACGATGCGTTGATCGCTAACCTGTCCCTGAAAGAGCCCCACAAGGGAATCGCCTGCGAACGCTTTCTGAATGACGGCCCACTGGCCCTGTTGCCGCTGCCCGACCAGCGCATGGCGCTTGTGTGGACCGGCCCGCGGGCGCAGGTGGACCAGTGGATGGCGTTGGCGGACGACGAAGCACTGGCGCAGCTGCAAGGTCGTTGCCCGGCAGAGGCGCCACGGCTTTGTGGTATCGGTGAACGCCAGCGCTACCCGCTGATCCTCACCGAGGCCTGTGCCCAGGTGGTGCCCCATGGCGTGGTGGTCGGTAATGCCGCTCACACCCTGCATCCGGTAGCCGGGCAGGGCTTTAATCTGGCGGTGCGGGATCTGCTGGCGCTGGCGCAGACCGTAGGCGGCAATGCCGACCCCGGTAGCCTGGCGACCCTGCAGGCCTACGCACAAAAACGGGAAAAGGATCAGGCCCTGATCAGTCAGGCATCCCGCTGGGTACCGGAACTGTTCCGGGTGCAGCAACCGCTGTTTGCGCACAGTCGCCAGTTGGGGTTGGTGGCCATGGATATTCTGCCCGGGCTGCGTAGTGGTTTTGCGAAACGGGCCATGGGGCTTTAAGAGCAGCTGAAAGTTCAAAGTTTAAAGTTGAAAAGCGCGTGCAAGGGGTTCCCGGTACCCGAAGTCCGAACCCGCGTTCAGCGCGAAACACCTTCCGTTCAGCGTGGCGCCAAACCCGTCTCGCGTTTGAACTTTACACTTTAAACGTTCGCGGCTGGTTGAATAGTACTGACGGTGGAGAGGGCATTTCCGTCCTTTGGGTGAAGTATATGACTGGCAGTAACGAACAACACATCCTCATCGTTGGCGGTGGCATGACCGGTGGGTTGCTGGCGGTGCTGCTGGCAGAGCAGGGATTGACGGTGACCGTGCTGGACGGTGCCCCTGCCCCGGCCCTGCCGCAGGGCAAGGCGCAGTTGCGGGTGTCCACGCTTACCGAAGCCAGCCATTGGCTGCTGCGCAATACCGGGGTGTGGGATTATCTGGATGCGTCGCGGGTGCAGCCCTACAGTGCCATGCAGGTGTGGGACCAGGATGGCACTGGCGAGGTGCTGTTTCAGGCTGAAGACGTAGGCGCCGAGAGCCTGGGCTGGTTGCTGGAAAACGGCCACCTGGCCGCCGCGTTGTACCAGAAAGCAGCTACCTTGCCGACGCTGGACTGGCAGTGCGGCGTGCAGGTGGATGCCCTGCGCCGTGATGCCGACACCGGGCAATGGGCGGTGCGCAGTGGCGATACCCTCTGGCAGGCAGACCTGCTGGTGGGGGCCGACGGTGCCCGTTCGCAGGTGCGCGAACAGGCGGGTATCAGTGGTGGTCCGCGCGACAGTGGCCATCATGCATTGGTGGCGACCATCGCCACTGCGCAGGCCCATGGCGCCTGTGCCCGGCAGGTCTTTATGGAAAGCGGGCCGCTGGCGTTGTTGCCGTTATTCTCGGACGCGGAGCAAGGGGGCCAGCGGCAATGTTCCATCGTCTGGTCTGGCTGGCCGGAACGGATTGCGGAACTGCGCGAGAAAGATGCGGTCTCTTTCGCGGCAGAGTTGCAGGCCGCCGTGGGCGACGCCCTGGGGCCGGTGACCCTGCTCAGCGAGCGGGCGGTATTTCCGATTCAGGAACGTCACGCCAGTCAGTATGTGGCGGCTGGCCTGGCGCTGGTGGGCGATGCGGCCCACGTGATACACCCATTGGCCGGACAGGGTGTGAACCTGGGGTTGCTGGATGCGGCGGTGTTGGCAGAAGAAATCGCGCGGGCCAGTGAGCAGGGGCGCGGCTGTGCCGACCCGGCTGCCCTGGCGCGTTATCAGCGCCGCCGCCGCGGTGAGAACCTGCTGATGCAGAATGCCATGCGCGGCTTTCAGTCCCTGTTCGAGCAGCGTGCCATGCCGGTGCGTTGGTTGCGTAACACTGGTATGCGCTGGGTGAATCAGGCCGGCCCGGTGAAAGTTTTTTTTGCCCGTCAGGCCATGGGGCGAACCACGGATTTGCCGGCCCGGGCAAAACCACCAGCGTTTGGCGCTAGAGCTGGCTCGCGTTAGCTGCCATACTGGCGGAAATTAAGAATCATTCTTGTTTGCGAATAATTGGAGCGAATGGATATGCGCGTGTTTGGCATCTTAGTTGGCGCCTTGGTAATGGCGTCTGGTCTGTGGGGGTGTTCCGAACCGACCGCCGATGAAGAACTGGTGGTGTATACCTCCCGCAACGATCACCTGATCAAGCCGGTGTTCGATGCCTACACCGAGGCCACCGGTGTGCGTATCCGCTACATCACCGACAATGCCTCGGCCCTCACCGCCCGTCTGCAGGCCGAGGGTGAGCGCTCTCCGGCGGATATGCTGATCACCGTGGACGCCGGCAACCTGTGGAATGCGGCAGAAAAAGGCCTGCTCAGCCCGGTGGAATCCGTGGTGCTGAAAAACAATGTGCCCGATGCGCTCACCGACCCGAAAAAGCAATGGTACGGCTTGACCGTGCGCGCCCGCACACTGGTGTATTCCAAGGACCGGTTGCAGCCCAGTGAGCTGTCCACCTACGAAGACCTGGCCGACCCGAAATGGAAAGGGCGCTTGTGCTTGCGCACCTCCAAGAAGGTCTACAACCAGTCGCTGGTGGCGACCATGATTGAGCGCCTGGGCGAAGAAAAGGCCGAGGAAATCGTGCGTGGCTGGGTGGCCAACCTGGCCACGGATGTGTTCTCCAACGACACCGCCTTGATGGAAGCCATCGTTGCCGGCCAATGTGATGTGGGCATTGTTAATACCTACTACTACGGCCGCATGAAGCGCGATAACCCGCAGCTGCCGCTGGGGCTGTTCTGGGCCAACCAGGAGAGCAGTGGCGTGCACGTGAACATTTCCGGTGCCGGCATCACGACGCACGCACCGCACCCGGAGAAAGCCAAAGCCCTGCTGGAATGGATGACCCAGCCCGCCGCCCAGCAGCTGCTGGCCGACCGCAACCTGGAATACCCGGTAAATGCGTCGGTGACTCCCCCGGAAGAAGTGCGCTCCTGGGGCGAGTTCAAGTCTGATGATCTGAACGTGAGTGTGGCCGGTGCTCTCCAGGTGGAGGCGGTGAAACTGATGGACCGTGCCGGATACCGCTAACCGGTGATTCGGCGCGGCGCGTTTTCGTTCAGTGGGGCCAGCGTGATTGCGCTGGCCCTGTTGGTCGTGGTGCCCATTCTGGTGCTGCTCGCTGCCTGGCGACAGCAGGAATGGGCGACCTGGCAGCACCTGATGGACACGGTGCTGTTGCGCCTGATCGGCAACACGGTATTCCTGATGATCGGCGTGGCCATTGGCGTGTCGCTGCTGGGCATCACCCTGGCCTGGTGTGTGGCCACCCTGGATTTTCCCGGTCGTCGCTGGCTGCAATGGGCGTTACTGCTGCCCATGGCCATGCCCGCCTATGTACTGGCGTTCGTGCTGGTGGATCTGCTCGACTATGCCGGGCCGATCCAGACCCAGATGCGCAGCTGGTGGAATGCCTTCCCCGGCTTCAGCGCCCGCCACCCCCTGTGGGTGGTGGTGACCCTCTCGCTGGTGCTTTACCCCTATGTGTACATGCTGGCGCGGCTGGCCTTTCAGGCCCAGGGCCGTGCCGTGCTGGAGCAGGCGCGGATTCTTGGCGACGGCCCGGTCCGCGCCTTCTTCAAGGTGGCGTTGCCCATGGCGCGGCCGGGCATTGCCGCCGGGTTGGCGCTGGCGCTGATGGAAACCCTGGCGGACTTCGGGGCGGTGTCGGTATTCAACTTCGATACCTTTACTACTGCCATTTATAAAAGCTGGTATGGCCTGTTCAACTTGCAGGCGGCGGCGCAACTGGCGTCGCTGTTGTTGTTGTTTGTGCTGGTCTCCCTGTGGCTGGAACGCCGTGGTCGGCGCCGTGCCCGTTTCAGCGAACTGGGAGGGCGGCAGGTCATGCGCGTGCGACCACGTTGTGCCTGGCTGATCTCCGCCTTCGCCTTTGCGGTGCTGTTCATGGCCTTTTTGCTGCCGGTGTGTCGCCTGTTGTACTGGGTGGTAGCCACGGGCATCGACGGGCTGGATAGCCGCTTCTTCAGTTTGATTTGGCGCACCTTCCTGCTGGGCGCCATGGCTGCCTCGCTGGTGCTGGTGCTGGCCAGCTGGCTGGCCTGGGTCAAGCGCCACCAGCCGTCGCGGGCGGTGTCCGGTTCGGTGCAGTTGGCTACGCTGGGTTATGCATTGCCCGGCTCGGTGCTGGCGGTGGGCATCATGGTCAGCTTCAGCGCAGCGGAAGCCCGGCTGGACCAGTGGGGTTTGGCGATCCCGCTTGTGGGCGGGTTGGCGGCGCTGATTCTGGCCTATGTGGTGCGTTTTCTGGCGGTGGCCTTCGGCCCGGTGGAAAACGCGTTGCAACAGGTGCGCCCCAGTTTGGTGGAAGCGGCCCGCACCCTGGGCGCAACCGCTTCGGAGGTGGGGCGCCGGGTGTACCTGCCGATGATGCTGCCGGGGCTGTTTACGGCCTTGCTTCTGGTGGGCATCGATGTGATGAAGGAAATGCCCGCCACCCTCTTGTTGCGCCCCTTTGGCTGGGATACCCTGGCAGTGCGTATCTATGAGCTTACCGCCGAAGGGGAGTGGCAACGCGCCGCTGCCCCGTCACTGACTCTGGTGTTGCTGGGGCTGGTGCCTGTCATGGTGTTAAGTCGTCGCCGCTAATAGCGCGGCTTTTGCAGAAACATTCACAAAGCTGTCTGCCATTCTGCCCAGCGTGTGCCTCTCCGCCTTGGCGGTACCGCGCTCGGTTATCTTCCCTGTTTGTGCCGCGGTTCCTGCGGTCTCGTCGTCAGGTTAACAGTCGTGCAATCCGCTCCATGTTTTTCGTGGGTAATGGCTGCTCATCGGGGTAAAGATGCGGCTTTTCAGGCGTTTTGTACGAAGAAAGACGTATTTTGAATGTAATTCATATGTTTGCTTTTGTGTATATATGTAAACACTGTGATTTTTTGAGACATTGTCGTGATTAAACGCGCTCAATTGTTGGCACGATGGTATCAATAATATTGAGCAAAAAACTGCTCAGCACAACGATCAGGTGCGCCTGAATTTGCGTACCGCCAAATAATAACAACGGCCCCGCTTCGGGCGCGTCTTGTGGAGAGCTTCATGACAATACGGAAATTACTTCCTGCCGTTCTGGCGGGAATTGGCGCTGTGTCTGTGTCACCGGTAATGGCCAGCATGGGAAACATCGGCACCACCTACGGGGTGCTGCCCTCCGACCTGGCCTCCGCCCAGGCCTTGTCCATGTTCAATAGCCAGGTATCCGCGACTTATTACAACCCGGCTTATCTGGCCAAGGACAGCCGCGGTGAGCTGACCACCGGCCTGTTGCACGCGGACCATGAGCTGCGTGCCCGTTCTGTCGGTGGTGGGGCCGCCCCGCTTCGCGATGGCGATATTCTCCAGGATTCACCGTCCCAGCAGGTATTGCTGGGCATGAAGACCGACCTCACTTCCCTGACCCAGTATGACCATCCCCTGTACTTGGGTTTTATGCTCGGCGTGGAAAAATACGGCGAGGAAATGCTGGCGTTTAATTCGCAGACTTCCACCTCCGGCCAGTATTTTGAATACGGTCGCCAGCCGCTGTTTCTGAATCTGGGCGGCGGGACACAAATCTGGCGTGGCCTGGATATGGGGCTGTCCGCACGGATTACCCTGCATTCGGAAGCGGAGCTGGTCGCCACGTCCACACTGGCTGGGGAAACCAGCTACGAAACCCTGAATGTGTCGGCCAAACCCTCCATCCGGCCGATCTTCGGTCTCAACATGGACTGGGGCGAAAGCTTCTGCAGTGAAGGTGATAACTGCTGGTTCAACGGGCTGGAAACCGCGTTCAGTTACCGTGGTTACTCCAACACCAACACCACGGTGGATTCCACCATCACTATCCCCGGCACCGTGCTGGACCCGGGCATCAACCTGGCGATTACCACCATCGATTCCTATCAGCCGAATATCTATGCCGCCGGTCTGGCCTATGGCCGGGAGCGCTGGCGCGTTGGGGTAACCCTGGAAATGCAGGAATGGTCGCGCCTGGAAGAAGAGCTGGAAGGCGATACCATCAAGGACCAGGCCGTGAACACCGGCGGCGCGCCTTACGAGCTGCGCTTCAAGGATATTGTGGTGCCGCGTATCGGTGGCGAATTCAATATCAACGACACCTACAAGCTAACCGGCGGTGTGGCGTTCAGTGAATCGCCGCTGGATTCCAACGCATCACTGGAAGTGAACTACCTGGATGCGGACAAGATGATTCTGGGGCTGGGCCTCACCGCGGAATACAAGTCTGTCCCGGTGCTGGCTTACCCGGTGCGTTTTGATCTGGCCTACCAGTATCAACAGCTCGACCCGCGAGAGTTCGATCTGTACGACCGCCGTTCCCCGAGCTTTCCGCAATCCTACGAAACCGTGGAAGCGGAAGGCGATGTGCATGTTTTCTCCGGCTCCATCACCCTCAAATTCTAGGAGTTAATGGCGATGAAATTAAAAGCGCTATCTCTGGCTACGGCAGCCGCATTGCTGGCTGCCTGTGGCGGTGAGGCCGGTGACGAGCCCACCCTGGAAAACTGGCAGACCGGTGAGGTCTATTACAGTTTCCCCTACGACGGTCAGCAGGATCTGGCACCGAAGACGCCGCTGTCGATCCGGTTTTCCCACCCGGTCACGGTGGATGCCAGTCACTTTACGTTACTGGAATGTGCCCAGCTGGACGGGGATTGCCCTGATACCGGCAATAACCAGGTGGCCCTGCAGGCGCCGCAGTCAGTGGATGAGGGCATGGGGGTCATGCTGCAGCCGCATGCGCCGCTGCAAACCCATACCCGTTACCGGTTGGTACTGAATGGCATAGAAACGGAAAACGGCTCCCCGGTGTTCCCGGATGGTGGCCTGGACTTCGTTACCCGGCTGTCCAGCGATGGGCCTGTGTCCAGCCGCATGGCCTCCCCGGATCTGGCGGTGCGTAATGTGATCCCGGATGGTGAACAGCTGCCATTCATGGATTTTTCCACTCTGCGGGTGCGTTTTAACCAGATGCTGGATGCCGGCACCCTGGTGTATGGCGACTCCGTGACGCTGGAAGGCAGTGATGGCCTGGTGCCCGCGGCCCTGCTGGTAAAAGGTAATGCGGTCACGGTGGACCCGCTGGAAGACCTGACGCCGGGCGAGAGCTACACCTTGTCGTTCAGTACCTCGGTGCGTGGTGAGTCCGAGGACAGCCTCACCGGTGGTTTCGAGAAAACTTGGACAGCAAAAGACTCCAACCCCCGCGCCACCCTGGTGCAGGAAGTGGTTAGTGCCACCGACCAGGCGGACGATCCCTGTAATGCGGACGGCGCGCTGGTCGCCAAGCTCACCGGTGCCACCATGAACTGTGTGCCGGTGCAGTCCACCTTGTTGGGCAGCAAGGATGCCACCATGCAAGGTGGCGATGTGTTTGCCGAACTGGCGTTCCTGCCCAACTACCCGGACGTATCGCCGCTGCGAATTCCTCGCAACAGCCTGCTTAGCGGTAGCAACATTGAAGTGAGAGTGGCCGGTGAAGTGAAGGCAGGTATCGAGACCGGCGCCATTGCCGTGACTTTCCTGTCTGATGCCTCCGGCTACCTGATGCCCAACCCCTACAGCGATGCCCACGAAGCGCCGAAACAGGTGAAGCTGTACATGGACGTGTCCATGACGGCGGAAAATCCGGAAGCCAACGGCGCGCTGAGCCAGATGCTGATGCACGTGGAATTGAACGGCATGGCGCTGGTGAAGGACGGCCGCATGGAAATTGATGCGGTGGGTATCGTGGAACCCAAGGTGTTGGGACAGGAAACCGCCTTCGGCCTGCTCAGTTTCCACATGAAATCCTACGAGGATCAGGAAAACGCCCCTGAGCCGGTGCCGGATATGACCGCCCCGGTACTGCAATCCATGGTGCCCGCCGTGGATGACAATGGCATGGCCATGAGTGCACGCCCGGGCGATGCGGTGATTCTGAACTTCAGTGAACCACTGGACAACGCCAGCCTGCATGCCGGCACCAGCTTTGGCCTGCAGCACAACGGCAGTTACGTGGACACCGACTGGTATCTGGACGGTGCCAGCCTGGTGATGCGACCGGCTGAGCCGCTGGCCTTTGGTGAAAGTTATACCGCCGTGGTGGATGGCAGCGTGACGGATCTGGCTGGTAATGCAGTCAACCCGGTGAGTCAGAGTTTCGAGTTGGCGGCCCTTGTCGGTGATCTGCCGCCGCCCCGTGTGCTGACGACCTATCCAGGCTTCCCCTGTGCCAGTGACAAGGAGCACTGGGAAATCGAGTTCGGCAACCACGGTTTTTGTCAGGGTGGCAAAACCGAAGATGACCGTAACCCGGTTTCCCACCTGCCGGCAGACCGGGCTATCCGGATTAATTTCACCCGCGATATCGCTCCTGATTCCGTGGTCTTTGACAACAGCGCCGCCTGTGATGTGGGCAGCTTCCGGGTCGAGAAAGTGGAATTGAACCCGGCGACGGGTACGCCGATGCGTTATGACGATGGCGACAAGCGTAAATATCGCTGTGAAGCCGGCGTCACCGGTTCACTGGACGTGGGTACGCGCAGCCTGGTCTTTACCCCGGATGAGCCCTGGGAAGAAGGGGTGTATTACCGTTATGCCTTGCAGAGTGTGAATGCCACCAGCGGGCAATTACCGGATGATTGCACCTCCGGCGAAGCCATTTGCTCGACTGATGGCAAACGTTTGCAGACTGCCATGTTGCGTGCCCCCGCCGATGATATGGGCGGCCCGGATATAGAGAATCACTTTATCGGTGCGGCGCCCACGGCATCGGTGTTCCAGCCCCTGAAAAACCTGCCCACCGCTGACCTGAATGGCAATGGCCGTTTTGATAATGGTGAGCCGGGTTACGAGGGTGGCGAGCCGGGAGCCAACACTACCGCGTTGATCATTGATACCAGCAAGGGAGATGGTGGCAGTGAAGGGGGAGTGTCTGACCCTTCTCTGGTTTGTGATTTGCCGGAACAGTGCGGAATTCATGTGGTTGGGGGGCTTAACTCCGAAGTGATGGGCGCTGATGCGCAGCCCTATGATGACCCGTCGACGCCGGAGGTTGAAGCCTGGCCAGCCGTGAAGGTGTGGCTGTATCCAACGATGATTCAGGCGTCTTCGGTTACCCTGAAAGTGAAAATTCTGGGAATTGCGGAGAGTGATACACCCACTGAATCCCAGTTCATGCGTATGCGCTACAACTGCGTTGCCTGGCCTGAAGACGCGGATAATTTCTGTGGCAAGAAAAAACCGGATGGCAGCTTTGTCTATGATAGCTGGGAGCGTCAGGGGCTGATTCCCGGTCTGATCGTGCAAACCCCGAACGGGCCGGAGTTCCGTGCCGATGTGAGGCTCTATCTGGATGCCCCTTACATGCACATTTTGCTCGATGGTTCTCATAACCAGCATAGTTACCCGCTGACCATGAAATTGGCCGGGCCGGTGACCTTCTTGCCGGATGGACGAATGGTGATTGAACAATTGAACAGTAACGATATCGCAGTGGACGTAAACTTGTCCGTGCTGATCCTGAGCCCGAAAATCTACCTGAAGATTCCGGCGGGTGGCGTCAAGCTCCAGTACCTGGGCGAGCCCATCAAGCAATAACCGGTGTTTGTGTTTTTACAACCGGCCTTCGGGCCGGTTTTTTTATGCCTGCTGTGCAGGCGGGTTGGGCGCCGTAACGGGCCCGTTACCTTTCCTGCCCGGTAAAGGAGGCTTTCGTCTGCCGCTTCCCGTTACAGATCCATAACACTTCGCAGCATATCCCACCCCCGCGCGTACCTTTCTCAACCAATCCCAACCTTTTCTCAACGGCTCTAGCACGGGCGTTTTGTTTTACTTATTGCATATACACAGGGGGGAATAGCGAGAGGCTGCATAGCCTTCACGTGTTGTTCTCCCAGCGCCTGAGACGGTAAACCTTGGGCGAAAAACCGAATAACAAACGCCGGAGACGCGCTATGACAACCAAGAAACTGTCCCAATGGGGGGCGGCTGCAATCATTTCTACTGCATTATCGGCCCCTGCTTATGCTGCCATGGGCAATACAGCCAGCACCTATGGTTTGCTGCCTACGGATGTGGGGACCGCGCAAGCGCTTTCCATGTTCAACACCCAGGCGTCCGCGTTGTACTACAACCCGGCCTACCTGACCCAGGACCCTCGTGGTGAGCTGACCTTGGGGCTGCTGCACGGTGAGCAAGAGCTTCGGGCGGTGAGTCAGGGCAATCCCAGTGGCGGCGCCCCGGCGGTTATTCGTGACGGCGATGTGCTTAACGATACCGATTCCCAGCAGACCATCATCGCCCTGAAAACCGATCTCACCGATCTGACCCAGTTTGGGCATCCCATCTATTTCGCCATTATCGCCGGCGTGGAAAAATACGGTGAAGAAATGCTGGCTTTCAAATCCGAAAATTCCCGGGAAGGGCAGTTTTTCAACTACGGTCGCCAGCCATTGTTCCTGAATCTGGGTGGCGGCATCGAGCTGGCCAACGGGATTACCTCCGGGGCCTCTGCGCATATCTCCCTGCGCTCCGATGCCAAGTTGGTGGCCAGCGCAAATCTGGCCGGCGAAACCCAGTACGAAGAATTGAACGTGACCGCCAAGCCGGTGATTCGTCCGGTGCTGTCGCTCAACTTCGAATGGGATGAAGTGTTTTGCGGCAAGGAAGATTGCGGTATCTGGACCGGCCTGGAAACCGCCTTCGCGTTTCGTGGCCACACCGAAGCGCGCACCTCGGTGGAATCCAACCTGACCATCCCCGGTACCGTGATTGACCCGGGTATTACCGTACTCATCGACACCATCGATTCCTATCAGCCGGATATTTTCAGTGCCGGTATTCTTTATCACTTTAGTGACAACTTCCGCGCGGCGGTGACGGTTGAGCAACAGAACTGGAAAGACCTGGAAGATGAACTGGCCCGTGACACCGTGAAAGATCAGGCCTTTGCGACCTTCAAGGATATCGTGGTGCCCCGCGTGGGCGCAGAGTGGACGGTCAATGAGCACCTGATTCTGTCTGCGGGTGTGGCGTATCAGGAAAGCCCGCTGGAAAGTATTCAGACTCCGGACGTGAACTACCTGGATAGCGACAAGATTATTGCTGGCGTGGGTAGCTCCCTGATCATTCAAGATCCGCCGATTCTGGCCTACCCGCTGCGCCTGGACTTTGGTTACCAATTCCAGAAACTGGAAGAGCGTGATTTCGAGCTGACCACCACCCGCCCCGGTGTGGCCAACCCCTATGAAGTCGTGACAGCTGATGGCGATGTTCATGTGTTTTCCGGCTCCATCACGCTGAAGTTCTAACGGAGGTGCCCCATGAAAAATAACAAACTGGCTCTCACTGCACTGGCGGCCGCACTGGTCGCCGGTTGCGGCGGCAGCGACGATAGCGTGAGCTTCAATACCCCGACCTTTGACGCTCGCAATCTGCATTACACCTACCCGCTGGATAATCAGCAGCAGGTCGCGCCGCGTGCCATCATTGCCCTGCAGTTCAGCCATGAAGTGACGGCGGATGCCAGCAACTTCACCATGACGGGCCCGGATGATGAAGCGGTACCGTTTACCCTGGAATCCGTGGCCGATGGCCGAGGTGTGGTGCTGACACCGGACGATGTCCTGAAGCCGGCGTCGGACTACAAGGTGGTAATGAATGGCGTCACCGTGCTGGGTGAAACCACCACCTTCAAAGACGGCACCCTGAATTTCACCACCCGTGCGGCGCTGGAAGGTCCGATTGAGACCCAGAAGACCGCTGCCAGCTTTGAAGTGGAATCCATCTTCCCGGATGACGGGCAATTCAAGAGCATGGATTTCTCTTCGTTCCGTCTGCGCACCACCCATCCCATTGATTCTTCTTCCGTTGTCTACGGCGACACCATCAGCCTGATGAACAATGGCGAGGTTGTGCCCGCCTTGCTGCTGGTCGGTCGGACTACCATCACCGTGGATCCGCTGGAAGACATGACGCCTGGTGATACCTATGAGCTGAGTGTCAACGGTGTGAAGAGTCAGCTGGGCGAAGACATTGCCGACTATTCGCATTCCACTGTGCCCCAGGACACCACCTCGCCCACTACCGGTGAGCGTGCGGTGCTGGTGACCAATGTGCCGCCGGCGGATGATTCTCTGGGGTGTCTGGATGACGGCGTACGCTTGTCGGAACTGACCGGCCAGCCGATCAACTGTGTGCCGGTGATTGGCACCTTGCTGCAGGACAAGACGGTGTCCAAGCAGTCCGGTGACGTTTACGCCGAACTGGCTTTTGCGCCTAAGTTTCCCGACGTGACCCCGCTGCGGGTAAAGCGCGGCGGGATCCTGAAAGGGGATGCGCTGGAAGTCTTTATCGGCGGCGAAGTGCCGGTGGGATTCGACTCCGGTGAAGTGACCGTGGAAATCATCTCCGATGCCACCGGTTACCTGTTCCCCAACCCCAATGCGGAAAGTGACGACGCGCCCAAGCAGCTGCGGCTGTTTATGGACGTGGCCACGTCCACCGCCGATGCCCGTGCCAATGGCGCCTTTACCCAGAACCTGATGCACCTGGAACTGGTGGGCACCGGCCTGATTGAAGATGGCCAGCTCAACACCGATGCCATTACCATTGTGGAGCCGCGGGTACTGGGCGTGGATAACGCCTATGGTGTGCTCAGCTTCCGCATGGAGTCTTATCAAGATCAGGAGAACGCGCCTCTCAAGCCTTTCGATACGGTAAGTCCTTTTGTGCCTGTTCTCGACGGCGACAATGGCATGGAGCTGTCCTGGCAGCCCGGAAATGTGGCCGACCGCATGGAGCCTGGTGACCCCATCATCATCCATTTCAATGAAGTCCTGGAGAAGGAAACCATTGTTGCCGGTGAGAGCTTGATGCTCACCAAAGGTGGGGCGCAAGAACCGTTCAGCTGGAAGCTGGATGGCAGTGCCTTGATCATCACTCCGGATGCCCCGGTGGAATATGGTGTGGAGTACGTAATTACCACCACCCCGGATATTACGGATCTGGAAGGTAACCCCTTGCAGATGCTGGATACCCTGGAAGGGGATAACAGCCTGGACTTCAGCCTGCCGGAGTATGTGGTCAATGATCCGGACGATGTGCGCAGAGGCCCATTCGCAGCCACCGTCTACCCGGGCTTCCCCTGTGCCAGCAGTAATGCCAGCCAGGCCGAGATTGATGCCGGCACCCAAGGCGTGTGCATCTCCTCCAACGAGGAAAGTGCGCAAGTGGAAGTGGATGAACTGCCGATTGTGGATCTGCCCGCAAACCGCTCCATTCGTGTGCGTTTTTCCCAGAACATGGATCCGGCAACCATCCTCCTCGGCGATACCTTCCTGGTGCAAAAAGACGAAGGCGGCAGCTGGGTCGACGTGGAGGGTGAACTGGTGCTGGACCCACGCGCGCTGACGTTCACACCAGAGCAAGCCTGGGAAGAGGGTGCTCTGTACCGTTATGTGATGACATCCAATGGCGGTGGCACCGGTTGTGCGGGTATGTGTTCGGTGGATGGTCTGCCGCTGCAGACAGCGCTGTTGCTTGGGGCTGGCCAGAAAGAAGGGGGCCCGGACATGGAGATTCTGTTCCAAGGCGGGCCGGCGGCGACCACCGTGTTCCAGGAACTGGCCAACCTGCCCAGTGCCGATGTGAACAATAACTTCCAGATCGATTCCGGTGAGCCGGTTGTCAGCGGTGACGTGATTGACCCCGCCGACACGCCGGCCAATGCCACCATGATTCTGCCCCGCGATGGCGGCGGCACAGGTCTGGTGACCAGCGCCAATACCGGTTGTGGTTTTGAAGGGGCGCCGCCCTATGGCCCGGAAGACCAGAGCCAGTGTGACAGTAACCGGATCATGTATGTGACGGGCTTGCTGAACACCGAAATTCTGGACTTCGATGCCGAGCAACAAGGTGTGCCCGTGGTGATCTACCCGACCACTGTGGCACTGACCAATCTGGATGCCACGGCGGTGGTCGGGCTGGATCTGAATGTGACCGATGGGGGCAGTACCCTGGATGCGATCCCGGTACTGGGGCCGATCCTGACCGGCATCCTTGATGTCACCCTCAGCACCCTGGACGATGCGCTCAATGCGCTGGCCGGGGAATTCGGCGGCGATGGCGTGCTCAACAGCCTGCTGGAAGTGGTAGGCGATGTGGGCCTGGTGCCGATTGAGACCGCCACCGGCCCGAACATCATGCGTGTTCGCTACGAGCCCGAGGACCCCAATGACCCGAACAGTCCACGCACGGTCCCGCCGGTGGGCTACATCGTGGAAACGCCGGACGGCCCGGTGTTCCGGATCCAGTTTGACCTGCTGTTCGATGCCCCGGCCCTGAGCCTGCCGCTGGGTCTGGAGCACAACGTCAAAGGGCTGCCCATCGACAATGTGGATCTGGAAGGGCCGCTGGACTTCCTGCCTGATGGCCGCCTGTTCATTGGTCTGCAGAACCTGGAATCCAAGAACGTGGATCTGGAGATCAGTCTTGCTGGCCTGGAAGGCGGGCAGGTGAACCTGATCATTCCGCCGGGTGGCATCAACCTGAGCTACCAGAGCGCGTCTATCCAGTAATTCTGGCCGCGTTTCTGCCTTGCGCTGCGCCCCGCTTGTCGGGGCGTAGTTATTTCTGCCGCCGTTCGTCGACAATTCCCTCTAAGGCGCCTCAGATGGCACGGCCGTGCCCGAACTCGTCAGCGAATACCCTGTCTACCTCGTCACTGTTTAAAAGAATTTTACGGTTTGCCGTCGTGATTGACGCCAAATAGCGCTTTCTACCTATGTGAGTAACTGTTCACTTTTGCATAGGGTGGGCTCCCCCCGTCGCCTCCCTCGGCGACAAACAACGTAAAAGCAACAAGAAAACAGTGTAGGAGTACAACAAATGACTGTGTCTTTTTCGGGACGTGTCGCCGCCGTAGCCGGTGGTGTGTTGGTGCAATCTGTTGCCTTGGCGAGCATGGGTAATATCGGCACAACGTATGGCGTGTTGCCCTCGGATATTGCCTCCGCACAGGCGCTCAGCCTCTTCAATGATCAGGTGTCCGCCACTTACTACAACCCGGCGGCGCTGGCCAAAGACCCCCGTGGCGAACTGACCGCAGGCCTGATGCATGCCGAACATGAATTGCGCGCCAAAAGCCTGGGCGGTGCCGATGCGCCAATCCGTAACGGTGATGTGCTGCAGGACTCGCCCTCCCAGCATATGTTGTTGGGCATGAAAACCGACCTGACTTCACTCACCCAATACAACCACCCGATTTATTTTGGCCTGATGCTGGGGGTGGAAAAATACGGCGAGGAAATGCTGGCGTTTGATTCCTCCACGTCCCAGCAGGGCCAGTATTTTGAGTACGGTCGCCAGCCCCTGTTCCTGAACCTGGGTGGCGCTACCCAGCTGTGGCGAGGCATCGATGTGGGCGCCACGGCGCGGATTACCCTGCATGCCGCCGCAGATCTGTCCGCTACCACAGACCTGGCCGGCAACACCCAGTACGAAGAACTGGATGTCTCCGCCAAACCGTCCATTCGGCCGATTTTCGGTATCAACATGGACTGGGGCGAAACCTTCTGTGGTGAAGGCGATGATTGCTGGTTCAACGGTTTGGAAACCGCCTTTTCCTATCGTGGCTATTCCAACACCAAAACCGAAGTGAACGCCAACGCGGTGATTCCCGGGGTGATTCCCAACCCGGGCCTGATGCTCAACATCAACACCCTGGATTCCTACCAGCCGAACATTCTCGCCGGTGGTGTGCAGTACCAGTCAGGCCGCTGGCGTACCGGTGTGACTATCGAATGGCAGGAATGGTCTGCCCTGGAAGACGAATTCGATAATGACACCATCAAGGACCAGACCGTTAGCGGGCAACCTGGCCAGCTGGAATTCCAGGACGTGATTATCCCGCGCATCGGCACCCAGTTCCGGCTGAATGAGAATTTCTCATTCACCGGGGGGGTGGCTTACAGCGAATCACCACTGGAATCCAATGCGTCGGTGGATGTGAACTACCTGGATACGGATAAATGGATCATCGGCCTCGGCGTCACCGCGGAATACAAGAAAACCCGTATTCTCGCTTTCCCGGTCCGTTTTGATCTGGCCTACCAGCACCAGATCCTCGAAGACCGCACCTTCGACATTTACGACACCCAGTCCGCCGTCTACCCGCAGCCCAGCGAGCAGGTGGAAGCCAGCGGTGAGGTGAATGTGATCAGCGGCTCCATCACCCTGAAATTTTAAGCCCGGGAGGCAAACACAATGATGCGAACGAGCGTACTTTTCGCCACCGCACTGGTGCTGACCGCCTGCGGTGGTGGTGGCAGTGAACAGACCGTGGATTACAGCGGCCGCAACAGCGGGCAGGTGTTCTACAGCTACCCGGCGGACCAGCAAACCCAGATATCGGTGCATGCGCCACTGGTGGTGCAGTTTTCCGAGGCGCCGGGCCTGGTGCTGTCGGACATTACCCTTACCGGCCCGGACGGTGCCGTTGATGTGGACATGAGCGAAGCCGATCAGGGGCGCTCCGTGGTGATCACGCCGCGCGTGCCGTTGGCCTTCAACAGCGACTATACCCTGAGCCTGAACGGCATCGACCTGGACGGTTTCAGTGACGGCACCCTGAACTTCACCACCGGCTCCGCCGGCACGGGGCCGCAGGACCAGCAGCAGAACGCGGATGAGCTGGTGATCAGCCGGCAAATGCCGTCGGGTGGCGACGACCAGCCCTTCATGGACTTCTCCACCGTTCACCTGCAATTCTCGCAGCCACTGGATCGCACCACCGTGGATAACACCACGGTCAGCCTTAACGATGCCGGCGGCAACCCGGTGGCGGCCACCTTATTGGTGAGCGGCACACGACTGACCCTGGACCCGCAGGAGGATCTGGCCCCGGGCAGCGATTACACCCTGGAACTGGACGCCGCCCTGACCAGTAAAGCCGGCGTGGCCTACAGCGGGGAAAACAGCATCACCTTGACCCCGCAGGATTCCACCCCACGGGAAACCCTGGTGCTGGAAGCCATGGCCGCAGATCCTACCAAGGATTGTGGCGAGGACGGTGTCATGCTGTCGCCGCTCAGTGGCGAGCCGATCAACTGCGTGCCGCTGATTGCCAAACTGTTGGGTGACACCACCGTTTCCAAACTGTCCGGCAATGTGTTTGCCGAGCTGGGCTTCGTGCCCAATTACCCGGATGCCACGCCGCTGCGTATCAGCAAGGGCTCGCTGCTTAGCGGGGAGCCACTGGAAGTACTGATTGGCGGCCAGCTGCCGGCGGGGTTTGATTCCGGTGATGTCACTGTCAGCTTCCTGTCCGATGCCTCCGGCTATTTGTC
>NZ_LWEZ01000368.1:0-1021 GCF_001634945.1 Alcanivorax sp. HI0044 | reverse complement strand
GTCATCCTGCAAAGCCGCCACCCGGACCACCACCTGCTGCAACTGGCCGCCAGTGGCGACTATCCGCAACTGGCCACCACGTTGCTGGAAGAACGACAGATGGCCGGCCTGCCCCCCCATGGCCACCTGGCCCTGTTCCGCTGCGAAGCCATGGCCATGGGCACCGCCATGAACTTCCTGCAGCAGCTCAGCACCATTACCGTGCCGCCGGATGTCCATATTCTTGGCCCAATTCCAGCCCCCATGGAAAAACGCGCCGGCCGCTTCCGTACCCAGTTACTGCTGCAATGCGCCCAGCGCGCGCCCCTGCACCAGGCCCTGAACCTGTTACTGGAGCAGGCCCGCAAGCTCCCCGAAGGCCGCCAGTGCCGCTGGCACCTGGATGTGGATCCGATCGACATGCTGTGACAACGCCACACGTAGCACGCGACATGCACCACGCCGGAGCCCCGCATGGTGCGTGTTGCGTGAAGCGTGCTGCGAATCCTCGCCTTTTCCCGTACAATCGCCGGCCAGTCAAACGGCCCAGAGCCCTCCACAAAAGAATGTCATGAAAGAACGCCTGATATCCCTCATTGAAAGCGCCCTGGACACCCTGATCGACGACGGCACCCTGCCCGCCGACGCCAAGCGTCCGGTGCAAATCGACCGCACCAGGGACAAGAGCCACGGCGACTTTGCCACCAACATCGCGCTGATGCTGGCCAAACCCGCCGGCATGAAGCCCCGCGACCTGGCAGAAAAGCTGATTGCCGCCCTGCCCAGCGACAGCGCCGTGGCCAAGGTGGACATTGCCGGGCCCGGTTTTATCAATTTCTTCCAGGCGGACGACTGGCTCACCGGCTTGCTGGAGTCCGCCCTGGCCGACGACTTTCTCGGCATTGACCGGCCACAGCAGCCCCAGACCGTGGTGGTGGACTACTCCTCCCCCAACCTGGCCAAGGAAATGCACGTGGGCCACCTGCGCTCCACCATCATCGGCGACGCGGTGGTGCGCACCCTGGAGTTTCTCGGCCACACC
>NZ_LWEZ01000367.1:0-691 GCF_001634945.1 Alcanivorax sp. HI0044 | reverse complement strand
GGGTGATCCTTGAAGTTCTCGCGCATGTCGCGATCCATGCCCAGGTAATGGAAGAAATAGTAACCCTGGAAGATGGCGTGGTGTTTCACCATCCAGTGGTTGGCATCGCTAACGAACGGTTCCAGCAGCACGGCGGCCACGTCGGCGTGGTTGAAGGTGCCCAGGGTGTCGCCGATGTCGTGCAGCAGGGCACAGACCACATACTCGTCATCCTTGCCGTCACGGTGGGCCAGGGTGGCGGTTTGCAGGCAGTGCTGAAAACGGTCGATCTTGAAACCACCGAAGTCACCTTCCAGCAGGCGCAGGTGCGTGATGATGCGATCGGACAGGCCCTTGCTGAAGTCGCCGAAGGACTTGGCGATGATCTGCCAGTCCTCGCCGGTGCCGTCCTTCATGTGGGTGAACTGGGCGCGGGGTGCGGTCATGCCATTCATGGTGCGCTCCTTATTCCGCGTAGCCGGGGTTGTTGCGGTCCAACTTGCGCAGCAGGCCGGGCCAGGCCAGGTTGCCGCCCATGCCCTTGGTCACCTGTGCCGCCTGTTGCTTGATGGTGTCGACGATGCCGTCCGGGATCGGCGTCAGCGGGCGGTTGCCGGACAGGGCTTGCAGCTGGATTTCGCAGGCGCGCTGGAGGATAAACATGCCCAGGAAGGTGTCGGCGATGGTGCTGCCCACGGTGAGCAGGCCATGG
>NZ_LWEZ01000366.1:0-896 GCF_001634945.1 Alcanivorax sp. HI0044 | reverse complement strand
GATACCTTTGCCTTGCAGCAGGGCAATCCAGGGGGCGGCATTGGCCGCCCAGCTTGTAAGAATTGCGTCTTCCGGTGGCTGTGGCATTTAACGCATCGGCGTCAGTGGGCCAGCCCGTTCCACCGCTTTCTGGTAGGCCGGGCGTGCTTCCATCTGTGCCACAAAGCGCTGGATCGAAGG
Source organism: Alcanivorax sp. HI0044 (assembly GCF_001634945.1). Taxonomy (NCBI): domain Bacteria; kingdom Pseudomonadati; phylum Pseudomonadota; class Gammaproteobacteria; order Oceanospirillales; family Alcanivoracaceae; genus Alcanivorax; species Alcanivorax sp. HI0044. Next base: position 716 of record NZ_LWEZ01000366.1, on the reverse strand, counting down.
CAGTTGGCTCAGGTCCGCACGGGCAGAGGCAGCCTGTAGGGGAAAGCTCATCAGGATGTCGGCCCCGGACGGGGTGTCGCCGGCAAACCAGGTCTGCGTTGCCAGGTGCTGTTCAATGACAGCCAGGTGATTTTTCAGCTGCGGGTCCAGCATGGTGCCGGTGACCTTGCCGCTGATTTTTTTGGCAATGGGTTTGGCAAAAAAGGGCATGGGGGCTTTGGCGATATGGCTGAAGATCAGCTTCATGACCAGCAAGGGCATCAGCGAGCCTTCGGCGTAGTGTAGCCAGTAGCGGTAGTTCAGCCATTGGTCATCCTCTGGCGCGGGCTGCCATTGGCCGTTGCCGTAGCGATGTACCAGGTATTCGATAATGGTGCCGGATTCGGCAATGACGGTGTCGCCGTCGGTGATCACCGGGGACTTGCCCAAAGGATGAATCTTGCGCAGTTCGGCCGGGGCCAGCATGGTCTTCGGGTTGCGGGCGTAATGCTTGATTTCGTAGTCCAGACTCAACTCTTCAAGCAGCCAGACGATACGCAGGGAACGGGAATTTTCCAGGTGATGCACAGTAATCATAGTAGGGCTCTCTGCCATGTCTCAGCGCACCCTGTTGCATGCGTTGTGCATTGAATCGTGCGCTGCAAGACGTCTCAGTGTGTCGGGAGCATAGCAGAGAACCCCGTGACCATCATGGCAAGACGGGGCGGGCCCTTTAT
>NZ_LWEZ01000365.1:0-501 GCF_001634945.1 Alcanivorax sp. HI0044 | reverse complement strand
GGCAACTGGTAAGGTGGTCGTTGACCATGCCGGTGGCCTGCATGAAAGCATAGACGATGGTGGGGCCGACAAATTTGAAGCCGCGTTTTTTCAGGGCCTTGCTCATGGCCTCGGCCACCGGAGTGGTGGCCGGTACCTCCTTGAGGCTGCGGAAGTGGTTGATCTGCGGGCTGCCGTCGACAAAATCCCAGAGGAAATCACTCAAGGTCAGGCCCTCATCACGCAGGGTCAGGTACGCCTGGGCGTTACCGATGGTCGCCGCCACTTTCAGGCGGTTGCGGATAATACCCGGGTCGGCCAGTAACGCGGCCACCTTGGCCTCGCCATAGCGCGCCACCTTCTCGGCATCGAACCCATCGAACACCTGTCGGTAATGTTCCCGTTTACGCAGCACGGTAATCCAGCTCAATCCGGCCTGGGCGCCCTCCAGATTCAGGCACTCGAACAGGCTCCGGTCGTCATGGTCCGGCACGCCCCACTCGTGGTCGTGGTAGTGCAGGT
>NZ_LWEZ01000364.1:0-1038 GCF_001634945.1 Alcanivorax sp. HI0044 | reverse complement strand
GTGATATGTGGCATCTGCAACTGGATATGCTGTTAATTTGAGGAGAGGTAGTTTATGCATCAAGTCGTTGATGTCTTTGGTGTGAGAAGCAAGCTTATAAAATCCTATATCGAAAGAGAGGACNTAGACTCTCGTTTCAAAGATGCTTTGAAGAGTGGGAATGAAGTAATTGTCTATGGTTCATCCAAGCAAGGTAAGACATCTCTTATATTAAAGCATCTTGATGAAGATCAATATATAAAAGTAGAGTGCTCGCCGCAAACCACCCCGGTAGACATATATAAATCTGTATTGCGTCAAATAGGTGTTACATTCATTGAGTCGGAAACTGCTGACTCGGGATATGAGCACGGCGGTAAGATCGGAGGTAGTTTTCGCGTCAAGATACCTTTCGTTGGCGGTGCCAAAGCTTCGGGAGAGATGCAGGATAAGGCAAGCGCTAGAACAAGCAAAACTGAGTCGCATGTCGAGTATAATCTCACTTTGGCTCAAGATGTCTCCGAGCTATTAAAGGCCAATGATTTTAATAAATTTATTGTTTTGGAGAATTTTCACTACTTGCCGCATGAGGTACAGAAAACGCTCGCATATGATTTGCGAATTTTTCAAGATCACCATTATATATTTGTTGTATTGGGGATATGGAGAGAAGCGAATAGGCTTGTCCAGTTTAATGGGGATTTGCTGGATCGTGTCACTGAAGTCGCTGTTGAGCCATGGGAGAAAGAAGACTTTTATAAAGTAATAGCAATGGGAGAAAAACTCCTTAATGTCGATTTTTATCATGTCAAGGAGAGGCTTGTAGATGAGTCTTTCGATAGCATTGGAGTGGTTCAAGAGATTTGCAAGCTATGCTGCCAATTCGCCGGAATAAATTCTACATCTGGTGAAACTGTTTTAATTAAGGAAGAGTATCTAGAACAAGCAATGACAAAAAAAGCTGAAGAGTATGGTGTAAGACACATTAGAAATTTTGAGTCTTTTGTGGATATACGCGTTCGAGTCAGTGCGCAAAGCGGTAAGCCATCACTTGCATAC
>NZ_LWEZ01000363.1:0-726 GCF_001634945.1 Alcanivorax sp. HI0044 | reverse complement strand
CCGGTGGTAAATCCTTTGCAGATGCTGCTGCCCAGTACTCCGACGACTCAGGCAGCGCCCAGTCTGGTGGTGATCTGGGTGTGGTTTCCAAGGGGGCCTTGCCTGAAGAAATGGAAGACGCCATTGCCGAGCTGGCTTCTGACACCGTCTCTGCGCCGGTGGTAACGGACGCCGGGGTCCACCTGATCAAGGTGACTCAGGAGGAGACCGCTCGTGAATTGCCGTCACTGGCGGAGCTGTCGGATCAAATTCGCGCCGACCTGAAAAAAGCCCGTGCCGAAGCGTTGTTGAATGACGATGTGGCGAAGCTGGAAGAGCTGCTCTACGAGCATGCCGATCTACAAAGCCCGGCAGAGCAGGTGGGCACGTCTGTGGTAACTACGGACTGGGTCGACCTGGCGGCGGCTGATGCGCCATTGTCCCTGCCTCAGGTGCAGCAGGCGCTGAACTCTGATCAGGTGCGTGAACAAGGGCACAACAGTGATTTGATCGAAATCGATTCGACCCGCTATATCGCTGTGCGTATCGCAGAGAACAAGTCTGCTGAACCCATGCCCCTGGAGGAAGTCTCTTTCGCTATCCGTGAGCGCCTCAAAGGTGAGCACGCCATGGACAAGGTCCAGCAGCTTAGTGAAGAAGCACAGAAATCCATTGATGATGGTGCTGATCTGGCGGCAGTGGCGGACTTGTTCGAGGTAGAAGTTGAAGAGCAGGAAGGCCTGCAGC
>NZ_LWEZ01000362.1:0-781 GCF_001634945.1 Alcanivorax sp. HI0044 | reverse complement strand
TCCGGGTCAACGATATTGTTCTGCGACAGGCGAATATTGTCGGTGGGGATATCCCGCGCCTTGCAGTACACCTTCACGAAATAGGCCGCGCACATGGCCGACGATGCCAGGAAATAGTCAAACGGGCTCGGCGCCGAGCCATCGCCCTTGTAGCGGATGGGCTGGTCGGTGATGACGGTGAAGTCGTCGAACTTGGCTTCCAGGCGAAGGTTGTCGAGGAAGTTGACGTTGATTTCCATGGCAGAGCTACCGGGTCGGGGGAATGGCTGAGGCGGCCATTATCCAGTTTTTAGGGCCCGGCGTCTTGGCGGCTGGGCGTTGAGCGTCGCAGGCACAACATGGTGGCGCCTGTGCGGCGTTATGCCACATGTTGGCGCCACCGCCGCTGCCGTAGAATCCCTCGCCGTCTTGCCGCCATAAACGCTATGGCAGCAACTGGTTGCCTTGGGGAAATACCATCATGCGTCTGTCGACTCGAACATCACTGCTTGGGTGTCTGGCCCTTTTAACACCCGCCAGTGCTTTTGCTGTGGAACCTGAAGCCAATGAACTGGCACCCATTACGGTTTCCGAGCAAGGGGAACAGAGCGCTGAAGCCACAAAGATTGAACTTGAGCGCGAGCAGGCCCTCACGCCGGGCGGTGTGACGCTGGTGGAGGCGGAAGACCTGACCGAGCGCAATGTGGTGAGCATCGGTGACATGCTGCGTTATGTGCCGGGCATGTGGACGGCCACGGGCTCCACCGGCGATGGCACCTTTCTTTCCAGCCGGGGTTCCAAC
>NZ_LWEZ01000361.1:0-853 GCF_001634945.1 Alcanivorax sp. HI0044 | reverse complement strand
GTTATCACCAAGCGAACCTTGCCTTTGGTTTCTTTACCGAAGGACACGGTACCAGTCTTCTCGGCCAGGATGGCGGCTTCTTTCGGGTTACGGGCTTCGAACAGATCCGCAACGCGGGGCAAACCACCAGTGATGTCACGGGTCTTGGAGGATTCCTGGGGAATCCGCGCAATCACATCACCCACACCGATGCTGGCGCCATCCTTCAGGCCACACAGCGCACCGCCCGGCAGGAAGTACTGCGCCGGCATATCAGTGTTGGGCATCACAACGGCTTTGCCCTTGCTGTCCACTACCCGGATTACCGGACGCATGTCCTTACCGGCAGACGGGCGATTCTGGGAACCGAGCACTTCGATATTGGTCAGGCCGGTCAGCTCGTCGGTCTGGTGGTTTACAGTGATACCTTCTTCCATATCACCGAACTGAACCTTACCTTCCACTTCCGCGATAATCGGGTGCGTGTGTGGATCCCAGGTTGCAACAACCTGACCACCACCCACTTCGTCACCTTCATTCACGGTCACGGTGGCACCGTAGGGCAGCTTGTAACGTTCACGCTCACGGCCCAGCTCATCGGCAACGGCCAGATCAGCAGAACGTGACACGATCACCAGGCCATCCTTGTGCTGCACGTGCTTGGCATTGTGGAAACGCACCTTACCGCCGTGCTTGATCTGGATGCTGGACACCGCAGAGGCCCGGCTTGCCGCACCACCAATGTGGAAGGTACGCATGGTCAGCTGGGTACCCGGCTCACCAATGGACTGCGCCGCAATAACACCAACAGCCTCGCCCACATTCACCTGATGACCACGGGCCAGATCACGACCGTAACAGGTGGCACACACAC
>NZ_LWEZ01000360.1:0-1041 GCF_001634945.1 Alcanivorax sp. HI0044 | reverse complement strand
ATGCCACGGTAACCGCCGATCAGGCGGAGGAAGTAGCCAGGTATGTGGCTGTCGAGCTCACCGAGGAAGATCGGGGTATGGGATTTGGCAAACTGGACGAAAGCTGGAGAGAGATCCCCGACGAGAGCGTGGGTATCAGTAAATTTGGCCCCGGATATTACATTGTGGCTATGGATCATGAAGATGAGGAGCGAACGCTTTATATACTTATGACCAACACGGGTAATGTGTACGACGTAAACTTCACTGGTGAGTTCAAAGGAATTGATTGATATTAAGCTAGGGAATCAAGAGGAAAAATTATGTCAATGCTAGTCATTAAATACCTAGTATCAGCAGCAATTATAGTCTTGGTTTCCGAGCTGGCTAAGCAGAGTGATAGGGTGGGGGCGCTATTGGCGTCACTGCCTGTCGTTACACTAATGGTCTTGGTGTGGCTTTATTTTGAGGGCCAACCCACTGCCAAACTGGCCAATCATGCTTGGTATACCTTTTGGTATGTGCTCCCAACGCTGCCCATGTTCGCCTTATTCCCAGCAATGCTTGAGCGCTGGGGATTTTGGCTGGCTTTATTAGTGTCAGCTTTTTTGACCGTGTTTTGTTTTGCTCTGCTTGCTTTCTTGGTAAAACGCTGGGGAATTGATCTATGGTGAGGAAAGCGACTATTTTGCGGAAAATAGCCCAATCCTGTTTAGACTAATGTCGATTGCTGGCTGTCAGAATTCAATAATAGGCGTGTTATTTAGGCGTGGGTCAAATATGTGAGTATATTCTTCATAGAAAGAGTAGGTAGCCTGAATGCTTAGTTGAGCTCTAGATGTCACTTGGAGCGAAAACTCTCATTTAACGCATCAGCTATCATCTTGGTTCTGTCAGATCCTGGAGCCGGGAGCCCAATTTCTCCCAAGCCTCGCTGCATTCCTTGGTATAGCTATGGCGTTGATAGGTCCTTTTAACCCTATTTTCTTCGGTGTGGTTCAGGCAGCGTTCTGCGACTTCAGGAAGTACGCCTAGAGCGGTCATCATGGTTGCGCCGGTTCT
>NZ_LWEZ01000359.1:0-1104 GCF_001634945.1 Alcanivorax sp. HI0044 | reverse complement strand
GATACTTGAGCGTTTTATCCCTCTGCGTATTAACTTAGTGATGGTAAGCCACCAAGTGGATGGCAAATACCTAAACCTGCAGATCCGGGAGTTGCTGCCGTTGGGTGAGGTGGGTCCTTTCTTGCTGGGTGCAGTCGTGGTGGCGGTAAAGAACGTACTCGATTTCATTACTCTGGGTAATTGTCAGGTAGCCAAAGCCAGCTTTGCCTTTTCCGAAACCTATGACCCGGAACTCGTTGAGTCCCTGTTTCGATGCCCGGTACGCTACGGCCAAGACTGGACCGGTTTGTCTCTGCCACTGGATGTGGTGGATCAGCCTCTGCGAACCGCTGACCCGGCCGCCTTCGAGCATGCGGAAAAACTCTGCAAACGGGAACTGCACAGCCTAGTGTCGGATGCTTCCGTGTCAGCACGGGTACGTCGATTAATGCTGGCCAAGCAGGTGAATTTTCCCTCACTCTCCGTCACCTCCCGCATTCTGAACATGACTCCCCGAACCCTGCATCGTCGCTTGTTGGATGAAGGCACCTCGTTTCAGGAAATTCTCGACGGGGTCCGCCATGCCCTTGCCCTGGAATACTTGAAAAGCCAGAACATGAGCATTCAAGAGCTGGCGTATACGCTGGGTTACGGTGACACGGCAAACTTTCGCAGGGCTTTCAAGCGCTGGACCGGTTTGGCACCTTCTGCTTTTCGGGAAAGTGGCCAGGGTTGATCTGGTGGAGACAGAGGGGGCGCGGTCAGATAAATAATCTGCTATAGCGGTTTCTTTTTCTTCTGATAGATCGATAAAACCTTCGCAAATCTTCGGCGCGGTTATCGGTGCCAGCTGATCGCCAGTCGATTTTCATATGGGATGAGGCAGTGATTTCAGTGTCGTTGCCGCCGAAAATAATAAGCCCGTAAATCGCGGGCTTATTATTTCACGCAGTTTTTTTCAAGCTGCTTGAGCTGTCTCGTGCATTCGGTTGGCCCGCCGGAAGGTGCCCAGATCATTAAATCTCACCCCATTATCCTTGAGCACTTTGTGGGCCTGCTTGGCGGTCATCTGTCTGATATAAAAAGGGTCACGAACCACAAAGTGGTGAATCGCGTGGGTGCTGC
>NZ_LWEZ01000358.1:0-11274 GCF_001634945.1 Alcanivorax sp. HI0044 | reverse complement strand
CACCAATCGCCCCCCTAATCTGATGTGAAGACAACATCTCCTCAAAGAAATCTCGAGTCAACAAAGTATGAGCGGGGAAACATCTGATCACTTCGGGCAGCTGCTCAAATGTAGATAACTCAGTAATATCCAGGGGATCAAGAAATGAAAGAATTTCTTGTGATCTAGCAAAGAACTTATCATTCACAGAATTCAGCAAGAGAGCACCTCCCCCTGTTCAATCCGAGAGAGCATTGTCATTAATGCCAAAGAGTCCCGAAAATAGACAGGTTCACCAGGGGAGAAATAGTGAATAGTTCTCACCGGGCTATTCAAATATTTTCCTGGCGACACTGGAATAAAACCAAATTTATCCCGAATGAAGTCGTGTAATGCAAGAAATTCTCCCCCCCCCGTCCTCCTTAGATAGTTTTCTGTTTTAGCCACAGAACTTATCGCCGCCAAAATTTTCTGCTTACCTTCAAATGTAGAATATTCAATCAAATCCACATCTGAATCATCAAGCTCCAGTGAAGCTCGGCAAAGCATGGTTTTGATATTCATCCTATTCATGATGATATAATAGTTTTTCCCATAAGCGTGACTTGCCCCTACTTCATGGGCAAAATAATCATCAAACTGTTTAGGCTCCGTGACCAATCCGGGCTGGTCAATAGGTGGATTGATATCTTCTTTTACGCGCTGCCCATAGGTATAAAGCTGCCGCCCGGAGGGGCTCATTTTGAATACAAAGACAACCCCCATATTTGCGGGATTATAAACCTTTCCCTCTTCATATTTTTCGTAGGCATTACTAACCTCTTCAGAGAAAGGAAAGAATTCTTTCACAAGGGAAAAATCAACTTTTTTAAAAGCAGTCACATAAAACTTGGCGTTAATTAGTTTTGACCCGGCATAATTAACTGCCAAATAGCTGCAGAAAGGATAATCTTTCTGATAAAGCGTCTGAACACTCAATTTCAGATACCGAACGACTGATTCATTGTTAATAATTTTTAAAAAATCATCTAACATTGCCATACTTATNAATTACTTGGTAAGCACTAATGGGGCTACAAGCTCTGAATTCCTAAAACCAGAAATCATACCGCACTCCTTATTGCAGGAGCGCATATATTTTCTTGCATTCTCAGCAGACGCTGAAAACCAGAAATCAGTTAGTCCAGTGGTCCGGCAATTACCCAGATACCCGACTTGCTTCAGCGTATGCATATAGGGGCAAAGCAAAAGTTCACCAGACTGTTCAATAAAAATGATCTTCTCAAACGCGGCACAAACAGGGTATGTGTTTGTCGTACCATGATTGGCAACATAGAAGCGCATCCATAACCAGTCACCTTCTGGAACAACAACAAAGTCATCTTTTCTGTACCTAGCAATAATTTCATCAAACATCATTGCGGCCGCATTCTGATCTGAAAAGAATCCTCTACGCAAGAAAGGATCTTCACCTTCCTTTGAACGCTTATCCACAGTTTCATGCAGGCATTCAAAGCGCACACCATCAATGCCCAGCCCTTTCACATGCTCGATAAACTCATGAATACCATACAGATTTCTTTCAAAAAGTGTGCAGTTCGTATAGATCCTGACCTTTGAGTCAGGGTAAGCTTTCTTTTTGAGTGAAGAAAGATCGGTAAGAACCTTCAGGATATGCTCACAAGAACCTTCAGTACCTCGTATATAGTCGTGTACTACTGGCAAGTGGCTGTCAAGTGAAAAAAACAGTTGGTCTGGCCCCTCTAGCAAGAGACGATGATAGTGGGACTCTTCCACCAGTGAACCATTAGTAAAAGCGGCCGTGTTCAACCCGAGTTCCCGGCATAGTGCAGTCAGTGAGAAAAACTCCTCCTCTTTCAGCATTAACTCTCCACCACAAAGGACAACACCACCCGAAGGGTTTAGCCTTTGAAACTGACGCACCACATCAAGCTTTTCAGGTAATGTCAGGCCATTAGGGCTGTCTTGGTTCATCCACATATGGCAGTGCTTGCAGTGGAGATTGCATTCAGAAGTCACTAGCAAAAACAGGTAGTCGGGAGGACTCAGTGCCTGAATGTGATCAGCTGCGTCACTCTCGACGGTTTCATTAATGCTTTGAATCTTAATACGCTCCATAGTGGCATTAGTCTTTTCTATGGCAGGCATACATTCCACAATGTTTCCTGCACTGATTCATTAACCCTCTGGCTCTTTCCGCCTGTACCGAGAACCAGAACCTTTCAACACTAATATCCCTTACTGTCCCTATCTTCCCTACACCTTCAACAGCATCCATATTAGCGCAGAGTGAATATCGACCATCATGATCAACAAAAATGTTCTTCTCTGCAGATCCACAAACTTGATCGCTAGTTTCGTAATCGGGCCCCTTCAGTATATACTCCTTCATCCATTCATATTCGCCGAGGTTAACCAGAAAACCATCGTCAGAAAACCCCGAAATCACTTCGTCAAGAACTCTCGAAGCGAGTTCCCTATCCTTAAAAAAACTCTTGTCAAAAAAGGGGTCAGCACCTGAGGGTGACTTGTTCATCACGGTCCTTGAAAGAACCTGAACTGACGCACCGTCTACCCCTAAGGATTTTATAAATGCCAACATATTTTCCAGCGTATAAATATTCTCCTCGAAGAGAACCGTGCTGGTAAATATTTTGAAGTTAGATGAGCCAGATTCTTTCTTTTTTTCAACCAAACCTTTGATTACCCTGACCACCTTATTCCAAGCGCCTGGGGTGCCTCTTATATAGTCATGAATGGTATCGACATGGCTATCTAAAGAGATATACAAAATATCGGGACCCTCAACAACGAATCTCTTATACAGTGAAGGGGCTATCAATGAAGAATTTGAAACAGCTATAACATTCAGACCAAGGCTTTTCGCTGACTTCGTTAGAGCAAAGAAATCCTCGATTTTTAACATTACTTCCCCACCGGAAAGCACAACATTCCCATGGGGATTGAGCTTGGCAAAACCCTCGACAACTTTTATTTTCTCTGCCAAGGTTAAAGAATGGGGGCTGTCTTTGTTTAGCCACATATGACAGTGCTTACAGCTAAGGTTGCACTCAGAAGTTATCAAAAAGAAAAGGTTTGTAGGGACAGGAGCTCGTCCGCCCGTTAAATACTGTGACGTCTCATTCTCAGGGTGCATCTGAATAATTCTAGTCTTTGATCCAGGCTCCGACATTTAACTCACCACTTCAAGAATACTGATCTGGTTATCGAGAGTGGCTTCTCTGCGTCTCATATCAACCATATAGCCACAAGCCATAATCACGATTGCGGTAAAAAAAAGAATTGGGGCTATACTCACTCCAACAAGTTCCACCGCATAATGAGAACTTATCATTGATAATAACAAAAGGGCTAATCCTGTTTTAACGGCTACCTCTTTCTGACGTTTTGAAAGATACCATGCCTCAAGAAGAGACAGTGCCACATCCAAATAAGAATAAGAAGAATCTCCGTGCTTTCTCTTTTCGTGGCGGACAGAAACAAAACCAACTTTTTTCACCATCCCGGGAAAAAGATCATCGATAGTCAGGATTCTCGACGTTATAGAGTTAACCAGCTGAAGGCCAAGGGGCCTGGTCATCATTCTGAATGAAGTGGACTGGTAATATAGCACCCCCATAAGTGCGCCAGGAATTCTCAATATCCGCCGAGCAATTCGTTTCATAAATTGATGTCCATTCGTACCTGTACCATAAACCAAGTCAAACCCGCCTTCTTTTAAGTGCTTAACCAGAACAGGAATTTCTTCAGGCGGGTGCTGCAAATCAGAGTCCATAGTAATAACAAAATCGCCACGACTATTCGCAATGCCACACAGGGTTGCCAAACCCTGCCCATGATTGGAAGCTAGACGAATAAGTTTCAATCTTTTACTTGGCATCTCCCCTTTCAATTGTTTCAAATCGAGCCAAACGTTATCGTCGGACCCATCATCAACAATAACCACTTCAATTTCTAATTCATATGGCATTGATACAGAAAAAAGACGGCCAAGCAGCTCCTTGATTGCTTGAGCATCATTATAAACCGGTACAACAACCGAAATCCTTTCTATATTTAGGCATTGCTGTCTTTCTCTCATGGCACTCACATAAGTTATGCTGCAACATGACACACTTAACGGCAAAAAATAAAATCCATATTGATTGATTCCGGCCTCCGGCTTCACCTTCTTAAATCGAAGACGCGCATTAGCTTTTCAATATAGAGTCGCAGTCTAAAATCAACAAAAGAGCGAGCATCTGAAGGCAACGCATCTAAAAAAATGCGGGCAAAAAAGTTCGCCTTGGCTAGACCAACTCCAAATATAGCAGCAGCTCTGACTCGGACATTAGGGCGACCGTATACTTTTTTGTAACCTAGTTCTTCGCCTGTTTTCCCTACGACATAGTCGGCAATTGCTATTTCCTCACGAGTCAAATGTGCCCCCCATTCCATTGGCTTATTGCTAATAGGAGGAAGAAGAATATTTTTGTGAAGCTTCCATGCATAGGAGTTGGTAAAATACTCTCTCTTTACATCTTCTGCATAGTCAGCATAGTCTAGCATGGTGGGGGAATATGGAACCCCAATAAAACCAAGCAATTTTTTTAATTCATTTTCAGGTGACAGAGCCAGATTTTCATATCGACAGACAATAAGGTTTCCATTTTCACAGCCATTTTTCATTAGCTCGTAATAGCCGACCCACTTCCTGCAGGTCGCAGCAATTATCGACATTTCAAATCCGGCCCTGACAATGGAAATATGATTCTCTCTATAATCCCTGCACAGATAAATAAACTTTGCTTCAGGGAATATTTCTTGCAGTTCTTTAGAATAAAATGAATACCCCGGATTCTTGTCACCAATTGCTAGTGGATTTCCTTTCTCAAAGCAGGAGAAAGAATAAAGGTACACGAGCTTACAGGCCAGGGCATAATCGACCCGATAAACGTTAGACAGAAGAGTATCTCGAAGCTTGCTCCAGTCGATCTTCCAGCTTTCAATCAAACCCTGTTTTTTAAGGTCAGCAATAAATGACGAGACCGTTTTTGCTGTCCAGAGGTCTAACCCTAAGTACTTCTTCTTTAGGTTTATGATGAACTGGCATTCAGGAGGAATAACAATAGATGGGTGGGCATCGAACATAGTTCTTAGCCAAGTCGATCCACTTCGAGGCCTACAGGTGATAAAGAACATGGGTAGACACTCCGCTAAGTCAATAGCATCATCGTATTTCACTGAGCCACCCCATCAATCTCAATCTCGCTCTTACAATACGTGACACAAGATAACTTGCCATATTGTATACCGGGATCAATAGACTAACGATTGGAGCAAAAACCTCTAGAACTACGCTGGAATTATCAACAACACGCCTTTGCAAAATTGGTGCTTTAATTATCAGTAACTGAAAGATAAAGGATGTGATAATTATGGAGCACACTTTACGTTTATCTGGCATGAATTCTGGCCTAATTACATCCATAAGGAGAATCAACCTGTCTTCTCCAGAATGATTCCAGGCCTTGTGACGATGCGCATCACAGAAAATAGTGGCCTTGCCTTCTTCCCAAGCAACGGCCTTTTCACCAACTTTAATTCCAGAAACGGGCAAGCCCGCAGGTATAACTAAGCCAAGGTGCACCCTGTTAGTAGCATTGGTGTCGCCAAAATGCTCAGGAATTTCTCCACCAGCGCACAAAATATTAAAAGATACCGATACTACGCCAGGTATCTTTTTAATTGTTTCACGCGTTACGGGAAAGTCATTCTGTGCGACATGGTAATCAAGGCCCCAAGTCCGAAGTGGATGCGTAATCCATTTTTCGGGAGAATTTTTAACCAACTGACCAAAATAGGGGGTGAATGCTTTCTGCTTTCTAGAAATAAAAGCCAAAATTTCATTCTTAATCTCGCCCGCCTGGGTTTCCAATTCTTCAATAATGGGCACGTCAGCGATATCAAAGAAAGATGACATCTCACCCTTGTACTCTTCCTTTTCTATAGCTGCAAACCACAGCTTTTCTTTACCAGCTATGTTTTTATTTTCAGGCGCGTCAGAAAGGAGCGTCCCAAAGATTTTATCTCCCAGTGAAGAGCTTAAACCATAATAATTATTACTATCATAATGGTGGTGCCGGCGATGCAGCCAAACAATTTTTTTTATAAAACCGCTATGATGTGGAATCTCACAATGACAATCAGATGTATAACTTCATTTATAAAACCTATAAAAAGAAGCCAGAAAACAATAGACACCGAGAGGTTTAGATTGTCAAAAGCCAACCAGGAAAATAAAAATACAAAAAAAGCCGGATAAAGCACTCCTCTATAAGTAACCAAAATACGCGAGAGATCTTCCGGGCCCTCATGATGTTCCAAATGCTGAAAAAATGCTTTGGTTTTTAATCTAAATCTTACTAGCGGCAAAGGCTTGGCATGATATAGCCAGTAATGCACCGCCCATTCTATAATACCGCGGAAGGTGAAAAGAAGAGACAGAACAATCGGATCAAGATAAGTCCAATACCCCAGAGTAGCTTTAAATATAAAAACAACTACAGCAACACTAATAACAGCCCAAATACCGCTCCCACCAAAAAGGAACAGAAACATTTCCTTATAGTTTTCCGGAAGCGTTTTTTCCTCTTTAACCACTTCTACAGCCATAGCTCACCTTGTCGGTTAAGCGCCTACAAGTCACTTATCGAATAGTCTATCGAAGCAAGTAGTCATCTTTTGACATCTTCTTAATTCGAGCATCTTCAATTTCTTTAGCCGAAAAAAGATAAATACTATTGCCCTTTACTATCCAGTGATATGGATATTTCTCAACTTTCATATCGTCAAGATACAACAGTAGCGACTCTCCTTCTTTAGGCAAACCCAAAGCGAAATAGGCCGAAAAAGGCGGATGGGGGAAGTACCCTGTTGTGACATCCCCTTCCATTACCGGCCGCAGTGTGGGCCAACCAAACAAAGCGAAGACAACCTTTACATGCCTTGGTATTCGTTTAGGGTCTAGAAAATACAATACGCTCGACTCACTGACCATGAGGGTGGTGACGGCAGGATTTCTCTCTAGCATCTGCATTGCAATTTCCGCGTATTCTCTGTATCCCGCTACCGTTTCAGAGTCAGCTTTTTTGAAGTATGTCCCCATCTCCAGCGGAGCATCTGCAACGGAAGGGGGAAGCTCCCCATTTCTGGCGACATAGTCAATTAACTCATTAGCGACATGAACAGACGACACATGCAAAAACAACAGCAGCCCCATAAAACCCACTGACATAACCCGGCAACAAATAGCTTTTTGGCCGCTGCCGCAAAAAGAATTCAGTTTATTCAGCCCTAACGCAAGACCTACCACAAGGACTGGTATTACACCCAAGAAAAAACGAGGCTCGAGACTGCTTCGATCCAGTTCCACAGCGATTAAAAGCCTTGCAACAATGTAAAAGGCCCCAATGGCACACGGCCAAATTGGTCGGGCTTCTTTTAGAAAGAGTGCGGGAACAGCAATCAGTAACCAAGGCAAATATAGAACGTCGAAAACTCGCTCGATCTCTCCTCCGTACCAAATTCCTACGGCTTCAAAAACATCTGCAACATTGAGCCTCCAGCCTAGAAAGTTTTGCAAGCCAGGGCCGATAGTAGTGATCAGGCAAAAGTAAATAGAGCCAGGCGCCAACGCCCAAAACAATAGCTTTCTGTCGCGTTGCAGTAATGCAAACAGAGAAAACGAAGCAACAAAGCCTATACTTTCCCCCCTTATCAATGGCATTAAGCCAATAACCAAGGCAGCGGCACGCATTTTTTTATCCGCTAACAAAAACAGTGCAAGGCAAATAAAAAATACCAGCCAAGACTCACCGTAGAAACTCAATGAAACAAAAACATAAAGAGGAAAAAACGCCAGCATTCCAGCTGAAAGAAACGCCCATACCCTTTTAACATCCAGCTTCAGGCAAGTGAAATAAACCAGAAAAACAGATAAAACAAGCGGAAACGACTTCAGAGCGCGAGAATAATAAAGACTTTCATTACTAATAGTGGTCAAGACACCATCAAAAAATACCGCAAGGGGCAGCACAAAGTTAAACCAGTAAACATCCGGATTTCGAAATGCGGTTTTGGCAAGAAAATAACGGTAGCTATCATCGCCCCAATAAACATTGGCATCCGCCACAAAATCAATATACCACCACTGATATTCGCCGCGGGCCAACCAGGCAATGCCACAGTAGAAAGCAATTAGAGAAACAACCAAGAATACGAACCAAAAGTTGGTGCGAGTCTTGGAAACAGCGTCGTTCAGCACATGCTCACCCATAAATGACACAATTTAAAAGCCCCTTTTGATCAAGGGGCTCTTTTGTTTCGTTGTGAGGGGTTAGCAGAATGTAGCAGAGCCCCAACAGTTATCAAATACCGCGCCACTGCCGGGGTCCGGCAAGGGCGTAATGTTACCCACTGCGGCATTGCCATTCACGATATTATTAACAAAATAAGTGGTTGGATTCGACACCTCAAGTTTGAAGGCGTCGGGCAAATACATCGCCCAACCTCTTGACACCGACTCAACATAACCTGGGTATTGTACCGGCTCTTTTTGGAAAGATAGACCAAACAATGGTGTATCCACCATTACACTATGCAGATTAGAAATATTATATGGGATGACAAATGTATTAAGGTTTCCCGGGGTGGTTCCCAACCCTGAAGCCAACTGGCCTTTAATATTATCTTTGACAGGATTAGCGAGCAGCGGCAGAAGTGCGTTCACAAGAGCTTCTGAATTAGTCAGGCCTCCACCGTTAGAGCGAACGACATCCAGGTTATCGACCAGCTCGTCCACAGCTGATCCCAGCTGAGCATTATAAACACCCGCTTGAGTTTGTCGGTTACCTCTCAAAACAACGGGTCGATTCAACCGCTCCACCTGCGGAAATCCGATAGTCAGATCTTTAAACTCGATACCATTCCCTAAAAACGATACGCAACCGTTTTGCAGCCCCAAAGAGCGGAAGGGTGTCTGCAACCCAAAAGTATTATAACCAGTGCCAGGGCGATTACCTGGGCAAGGAGCTGACGAACTGCCACAGGTGATCGCGATATCATTATTTGGATCTCCATCGCCATTTTGATCCAAACCTTGGGCTTCCATAATAAAGTCAGCGGATGCACTTAGATAGCCGCTAAAGCTATTAAAGTTGCCAATACTCATTGGCCCTTCGACTTGCTCACCTCCGAGCCGAACCCCAACCACTTCACGCAACGTTTTTGAATTATCATTTTTGATTGCAAACTGGAAATAAGGGCGAGTCATCACCAGATCCCGCATCTGCGTACCGCCGTTTCCAAAAGTACAATTTCCACTGGAATCCGCAATACAGCCGAGTGAAAAGTTATCTGCATCTAAATCACAATGCTGGCCATTATTAACAGAGTTGGCCCCACCACAACCCAGCTGCAGTTTTTGGATGTTCATATTCAGCTCTAAAACAGCATCAAGACCAGCTGTATAGAACGTAAACCCATTTGTGCTCTCTTTTGACATCTGCATAAGAGCCTGACCAGTAACATCCGCAAGCTCACTATCCTGCATTTTTTGTAACGCAAATAACGAGGGGCTGAGGGCAAGTAGACACAATCCAATTACATAAACCAGAAAGAATCTTATCATCGCAGGAGCAGAAGCCTCCCAATCAGACACACGAGAGCGACCCAGTAGATTTGCAATCATTTTTTCAGGGTTCCTGTTATATTGATCATTATCAGAACCTTATTTTCCAAGTAGCTGCAAACAAGAGCAAAGCACGTTTTAATTAATGACCTTATGTACAATCACACCAATCGCCAAATTAAAAACCATACAAATAGAAGTCACCACCAAAAGCTATTCCAGCTTGGTAACCATTATTATCAGCGATTTTTAGACTGGTGAAAGAGCCGCCATTATTAAGCATCCACCCAGGTACGCCGCCTGTATCGTATTCCGCAGACAAACCTGAGACTTGCAAGCCGAAACGCGCATCATTGAAACCGCTGGATTCCCGCGTACTGTTATCATAGCTTCCTCCGGTTCCAGGAAAATGCGTTTTCAACGCCGGCATCGCTTTCATGTATGCAACAGTACAAGGGGAGGTGCCGTAGCCTTCTGGCATTAAGCAGGCTCCACCGCTATCAACAAAACTCCCGTACACAGGCACCATGTTTCCGGTATTATTCGATGAGTCTCCAGAGTCGTAAGCACCCAGCCAAGATTCGTAACTTGAACCCGACGAGATTGCATCGCCCAAAGTGGCAGCATCCAGCATCAAACCATTAACAGCCAGAGAAGCCCAGCCCGCTTTCCAAACCAGCCACTCCCCTTTACAGCTGCCAGCCCCATCGCAACCGCCACCACCAGGCAAATTCCAGTTTGTTGCAGAATAAATTCCGGAAGCCCCAGCATCACCGCGATTTGCAAGCTGCCATGCCAGACGACAGTTCATGTTGCCCAAGTCAGAAGGTCCACCACAAGAAGATAGGCCTTGCCCTGTGGTGGAAGGATCGTCAGTTCTAACGGAGTTATAGTAGTACTCTATAGAAACCATGACGCCTTCTTGACCTGTTATAGCTCCCATTTCCTGCTCTTCCAATGCCTCCATTGCATGGCCTAGGACAGGAAAAGCCAAACTTGTCGACATCAAAACAGCCGTTAGAACGCCCAGCAATGCTGTATGTAAAAATTTTCTACGAACAAAGATAGCATCAGGATCGATCTTCATTAGTTTCCGGCCCCCAACGATGTGATTTTCATATGCTGGATTAGCATACCCTCGATGCGTGAAATACCAAGGTTGGTCACCGTGTTTGTCGGTGCTGTCACGGCAGCATTCGTACCGCCTACAAAATATATTCCGTTTGTCGCGTCATTGGGCCCAGGCAACCCTGCACCAGTACCAATATCGACCCCACTCCAATCACCCCAGCGAACATAGCCATGAGTATCAGGGTTAGGATCAGCTATCGAATCATCCGATGCCAAGTCACAAATTCCTCCCTGCTCCTTGCAATAGAAATGATTATAAACATTTGAAACATCTGGAATTCGAGTCAGTTCAATCGAAAAGTTGCCATTCTGAACAGGATTGGCAAGTTCGTTTCCATTTTCATCGTATCTACTAACGCCACTAAAAGTCAGCGCCTGATAATGAAGGGTCCCCAAAGGAATGAAGGCATCCACATTCCTGAAATACATTCCTTCCTGATTATTGAAATTCG
>NZ_LWEZ01000357.1:0-842 GCF_001634945.1 Alcanivorax sp. HI0044 | reverse complement strand
GGTGTTTGCCTCCCAGTATCATTTCCAGCGTGGCCGGCTGCATGCGCACCCGCGCCTGCGCAGTGGCGGTACGCTGAGTGCTGTCCTTGTCGGTCACATCCACCATCTGGGCCCGGCCACTGTCATCCAGGTGGGTAAATCGTTGATCTGTCATGCTCAGAGGTGTCTCCGCTCTGTTGTCTGTGGCGCCGCTGCGCTACCATTCCCGCCTTTCCAGAATTGAATGAAGCATCGCCCCCGGCCCATGACGGCAACCGGTGCTTCCTGTCCGGTAGGATACGCTATGAACAGCTTTGAGCCGCACATTACTGTGGCCTGCGTAGTCGAACAAGACGGCCGCTTCCTGTTTGTCCGAGAAATGAGCAAGGGCGAGGAAGTGCTGAACCAGCCTGCGGGCCATGTGGAATTCGGTGAAAACCTGATGCAGGCGGCCTACCGCGAAACCCTCGAAGAAAGCGCCTGGCAGGTAGACATTACCGACCTGCTCGGCTGGTATATCTTCCAGCCCCACAAGGGTGCCGGTGTCTATTACCGCACCTGCTTCGTGGCCCGGCCAGTCAGCCACGACCCGAAACAGAAGCTCGATACCGGCATTCTCGAAGCCGAATGGCTGACCCCGGACGAATTTCGCGCCCGTCGGCACCAGCACCGCAGCGCCCTGGTGGAAAAATGCCTGGATGATTACCTGTCCGGGCGACGACTGCCCCTGGACAGCATTTATCAGCACCCCTGGCCTCTGCAGAGAGGATGATTTGCCATGCGTAAGGCCCCCAAAGACACTCGTGTGATCGTCGGCATGTCCGGCGGTGTGGACTCCTCCGTGGCTGCGGCCCGCCTGATTG
>NZ_LWEZ01000356.1:0-769 GCF_001634945.1 Alcanivorax sp. HI0044 | reverse complement strand
CCCGTGGCGACAGGCCGCAGGCAATCTCGACGACTTGAGTCACGCCTGCTTCGATAAGCTGGTGTAGGCGGTGATCAATCAAGTGGTGCCGCTGCAGCAGAAAGGTGCGGATGTTGCCGCCGACAATACGCCGCCCGATAAACTCGAAGGGTGCCAGCGCCCCATACAGGAAGGCTCCACCGCGAGTGTGGAAAAACGGGGCGGAAATGCCGTCACGGGTCCAGACATGGCCGGTGTACAGGGCAGTAAAACTGATGGAGGAAGTATCGCGTGGTTCGCTCATTGTTGTTCTGGCCTGACAAAAAAGAAGACGAACAGGCTAGCAGAATGTTGCCATTGGTGGGTGGCATATTGTGCCAATCCTACGAGCTACGATCGTTGGGTAGAGAAAGGTTAGAAAGTTCCCAAGACCTCGGCATTTCTACGAAGCCGCTGTAGGAGTACCTCTTGAGGTGCGAACCGCGCTTGCGCGGAAATCGCCCGTAGGGCGATCAGGAATCTCAGAACTCGACAGGTTTCAGAAAGAACGGCGGATAGATTTTGGCCTTTCTTGCCTCGCTACGCTCTGTTCGTCCCTCAAGAGGAGCGCCTGCAGATAGGCTCCAGCCTGGCAGCGCGGCGTCCTGTAGGGCTTCATGAGGCACAGGGCCTTCTCCGTGTTGCTGCTTGAAGCTTGTCGCTTGCAGCTGTCTTTTTTACCGTTCCATGCTACGAGGTAGCGGGTGTCCAGCCAGGCGCAGGGCCAGGGAAGTGATGTGTTTCCAGGGAT
>NZ_LWEZ01000355.1:0-1106 GCF_001634945.1 Alcanivorax sp. HI0044 | reverse complement strand
ATGACTGAATTACTGCGAGCAGGCCCGGAAACCCGGATTACCCTGCATTTTGCCGTGCGCCTGATGGACGGCACGGACCTGGACTCCACCTTTGATGGTGAGCCCGCCTCTTTTGTGTGGGGCGATGAGTCCCTGCTGCCGGGCTTTGAAAATGCCATTCGTGGTCTCAAGGCCGGTGATCGTCGCAGCGTTTTTCTGGAAGCCGCCAAGGCGTTCGGCGAGTATAACGAGCAGAATGTGCAGCATTTCACCCGCGACACCTTCGCCGAGCACGATTCCCTGGAGCCCGGCATGGTGCTGAGTTTCGCCGATGCGGCCGGTGCCGAACTGCCAGGCGTGATCGCCAAGGCGGACGATGAGTGGGTGATGGTGGATTTCAATCATCCGCTGGCAGGCCGGGATCTCACCTTTGAAGTGGAAATTATCGGTATCGAGCGTCACGCCCCCGAGCAGCCATTTAAAATCAGTTGATAGTTGACAGTGGAAAGTTGACAGTTAACTGAAGAGAAGTCATTGCTGGTATCGGCATTCGTTTGGCGGAAGGCCGTTGGTTTTCCGCTATCAATTATCAACTATCAACTGTCAACTGCTTATGGAAGTTCGTCTCGCTAATCCCCGTGGCTTCTGTGCTGGCGTGGATCGTGCCATCGATATCGTCAACCGCGCCCTGGAGGTATTCGGCCCGCCGATCCATGTCCGTCACGAAGTGGTGCATAACCGCTATGTGGTGGAAGACCTGCGTCAGCGAGGTGCCGTGTTTGTGGAAGAACTGCACGAAGTGCCGGACGACGCCATTGTCATTTTCAGCGCCCACGGCGTCTCCAAAGCGGTGCAGGAAGAGGCCGAGCGGCGCCAGCTGCAGGTTTTCGATGCCACCTGCCCGCTGGTCACCAAGGTGCATATGGAAGTCATTCGGTATGCCCGTGAAGGCCGTGAAAGCATCCTGATTGGTCATGCTGGCCATCCAGAAGTGGAAGGCACCATGGGCCAGTACGATACATCCTATGGGGGCGACATCTATCTGGTGGAAGACGAAGCCGACGTGGCAAGCCTGACGGTGCGCGATGAAAGCAAACTGGCTTTCGTCACCCAGACCACCCTGAGTG
>NZ_LWEZ01000354.1:0-1076 GCF_001634945.1 Alcanivorax sp. HI0044 | reverse complement strand
GCATTGGACAGACGCAGCATGGAAAGCGGTATCTTCGCCTGGGTCATCTGCCGCACCAGCTCTTTGCCGGTATCCCAATCCGGGGCGAACGCCACCTGAAACGTTTCCGTTTCCGGCAACGGCGTGACCCGTACTTTGACTTCGGTGATCACCCCCATGCGCCCTTCCGAGCCGAGGATAATTTCCCGCAGGTCAGGCCCGGCTGATGAGGCCGGAATGGTAGGAATCGTCAATGTACCTTTGGGCGTTTCCACTCGACCACCGGCAAACATCTGCTCAATGCGGCCATAACGCATGGATTGCTGGCCACTGGAGCGGCTTGCCACCCAGCCGCCAATGGTAGAAAGCTCCCAGGATTGGGGAAAGTGCCCCAGCATGTAGCCCCGCTCACGGAGCTGTTGCTCCACCTTGGGGCCGGGTGTGCCAGCGCCAAACGTGGCGATCTGGCTTTGCGTATCCAGATCCATCAGCTGGTCCATGGCCGCCAGGCTCAAGGTCAGAACCGGTGCATCGCCCTCAGGGGGATTGATATGTCCTGCCACGGACGTGCCACCGCCATAGGGAATCACGGTAATGCCCTGGGCCAACGCCCAATCGAGCAGTGCGCGAACTTCTTCGCTGCTGGAAGGCGAGGCAACCCCATCCGGGAATCGCTCGAACTCACCGGAGCGCATGGCCAGCCAGTCGGGCAGGCTTTGCCCGCGCGCGTGACGCAGCCGGGTTTCCGCATCGGTCTTGACCCCTGGGTGTTCCGGTAGCCGGGACGCCGGCACTTGGGCAATCACTGCCGCCATTTCCGCGTCGGGTAGCGGTTCGGCACGGCCCAGGCGCGCCTGAATAAAGGCCAACCCGGACGGTTTCAACGGATAGTGATTATTGCTGTCACCCCAGCCATTCCAGCGTCGCATGCATACACTCCTTATTTTCACTCATAGTAGCCCTGACACGCCGCGCTTTCACTGGCGTGGCAGGACACTGGATGGACTATTTGTGACAAAGGCGTGATTTGGGCGTTACGTGCAAAGCCAAGGCTGCGGACGGGTTACAGCAACCAACGGCGCCAGCCTTGCTGACGT
>NZ_LWEZ01000353.1:0-511 GCF_001634945.1 Alcanivorax sp. HI0044 | reverse complement strand
CACCAGTTCGTGCTGCATGACAACCAGGAAAGCGCCAAGCGGGCTCTCTACACCCAGACACTGGATTATGTGCTGCTGGTTGAACGCAGCGTGCGCGGCCTGCAAGCCGGGGCACCCGTCGAATACCGCGGCATCCGCATCGGCACGGTGGAGCAAGTCCCCTGGGCCTTTGGCACCGAAGGCCCCAACGCCATGACCGACAGTCCGATTCCGGTACTGATCCGCCTGGAACCACAACGGGTCACCCATCAATCCACGATTGCATTGCCCTCATGGAAAAGTGAAATCAGCCAGATGGTGGAAAACGGCCTGCGCGCCAGCCTGAAAGCCGGCAATCTGCTGACCGGCTCCCTGTTTGTTGACCTCGAGTTTCACAACAACGCCCCGGCAACCGATGCCTCGCCCACCTACCGCTCCGTACCCGTCCTTCCCTCCGTGGGCAGCGGCGGCCTGAGCAAACTGGAAGATCAACTTCACGCCCTGCTGAAAACCCTGAATGGGCTTCCCATGC
>NZ_LWEZ01000352.1:0-1274 GCF_001634945.1 Alcanivorax sp. HI0044 | reverse complement strand
CAGGTGTGCCATGAGGCTCCTTGGCCCGATAAAACAATAAAATCAGGTGTTCTCTGCCAGGATAATGGCATCGCGTAGACAGGCTATTTGCCAATAGCGACGCAGCCAATCCGATTGAGAACGGAGGGAAATCCATGTTGGTCAGGGCACTGATTGGATTGCTACTGCTCGCGAACCTGCCAGGCATCGCGCTGGCCGGCACTTCGACACCGATACAAACCCTCTCACTGCACCCCCCAGTGCAGTCCATGCCGCTCGCTCCCAACTTGCAAAGCTGGTGTGATGGTACCGGCGAAGCCAACCTGACCGACGCCCGCCAGGCTGACTACCAGCCGCTCAAGCGCCAACAAATCAGCTTTGGTTATCGGCGCGACGCCTGCTGGTTTCGCGTGCGCTTCGAAAACACTGGCGACGGGGAATTACCGCTGTGGCTACAGGTCGACTATGCCATCCTGGATGAAGTGGATTTTTTCTGGTCGACGACCGAGGCGTGCAATCAACCCATATGGGCGACACCTTGCCTTTTTCCAGCCGCCCCGTGCATATCCGCACTTTCACTCTCCCCTTCACGCTGTTACCGGATACCCCGCGCACCCTGTATCTGCGCGTCTACTCACTGACCAGCGCCATGACCGTACCGGTCAGCCTCGTCGGCCGAAATACATTCATCGAACAACAAAGCAGCAACGAATGGCTAATGGGAGGGTTTTACGGCATTGGCCTGGGGCTACTGTGCTACCACCTGGTGCTATGGCTGGGCGGACGTGAAAGAAACAGCCGCTTCTATGTTCTGCATCTGGCCTCATCCACACTCTATGTGGCTACCCTGCAGGGGGTTTTGCAGCAATTCTGGTTCGAATCCCAGGTATTACCGCAAAACACCAATCACTTTTTTGGCTACATGAGCCTGCTATCCGGGTTACTGTTTGCGCGCGATTATTTACAAACCCGGCGATGGCAATGGCTGGACCGGCTTCTCTTGTTCCTGTGCGCTACCCAAGCCATCATTATCGCCATCCTGCTGGCTAGCCCCGTCGGCACCCTGGCTCCACTGCAAGGTGGCGTTGCCCTGCTGACGCTGGCGGTCTTGCTGCTTTCGGGACTTTACAGTCTATTTCAGGGACGCCCCGAGGCCCGCATTTTCGTGTTGGCATGGAGCACATTCCTGCTCACCGTCACGTTGTTGGCGCTGGGCGCCTATGGCGTCATCACCCTGCCCGGAATTCTCACGGTAATCGGCGTTCAGGTCGGTCTGGTCATGCAACAGGTTCTTT
>NZ_LWEZ01000351.1:0-728 GCF_001634945.1 Alcanivorax sp. HI0044 | reverse complement strand
GCGCTTCTTCAATAATCTGCTCGAGACTGTGTGACACACCCGAGCCCAACTGACTGCTCTGTTTCATCAATACCACGTAGCTGCGCAATACCGGAATCCGTTTGTTCTCCCCCAATTCCTCCAGGGCCTGGCTGCGCTCTGCGCCGGATTTCATCAGTCGGTTAAAGCGGTCGATACGGGTAATCAGAATCGGCAACAAGGGCCGCCCCTGCACGCCGATAATGCGCAGCACCCGTTCCAGAGAGAGCCCCGCTTCCATCAACATTCGCGTCAGGTGGCACAGCTCCACCGCCTCCAGATTCTGGCGCATTTCTGCCTGCGCCCCCATGGTGCGAATCATTCTACGCGGNAGGATAAAACCACCAGCGGACGCCACCAGACCACCCAGAGCGCCAAAGAAAACAAATCCAATGATTGCCACGAACACCGGCAAAAACCAGCAAGACAACAGGTAAATAACCTGGGATTGTTCCCGGGTTTTGCCCATGCCTTTCAGCGCAACGCGAATATCCTCATAGTCACTGGCGGCAAGGGACGACTCGGTCAGCGCTCCGGACAAACGCCACAACCAGAAACCGCCATCATCGCTTTCTGTGTGAGCGCCTGAGGTATCGTTCAGTCGCGCATGAACCCGCGCTCGCATTTCCCATTCACGGGCCTTGAACAACAGCAACCNCAAGGCGATCGCCACCAACACTATCGACACGGCCAGCAGCAGATTATTCACG
>NZ_LWEZ01000350.1:0-786 GCF_001634945.1 Alcanivorax sp. HI0044 | reverse complement strand
AAACAGTTCTCGCGATCGTTACCGGGGATCGGCGGCACAAACGGATAGGAACCGGTGGCCAGAACCACCTTGTCATAAGGCAGGGTCTCACCGGTGTTGGTGGTGACTGTTTTAGCCGCCCGATCAATCGCGTCCACCTTGGTATTCAGTTTCAGCGTAATGTCGTGCTCTTCAAAAAAACCTTCCGGCACCAGCGACAGGTCGTCGGCGGTCTTGCCGGAAAAGTAACTGGTCAGCCCTACGCGGTCATAGGCCGGCAGCGGCTCGGCACACAGTACCGTAATATCAAAGTGCTCCCGGCCACCCTGGGCCACCAGAGACTCCAGATAACGTTGTCCGACCATCCCGTGGCCGATCAAAAGAAGTTGTTGCTTTGCCATAAGGCTCACCCTCGCGGTGCGTAACTGACACCCACCACTCAGCAATCCCTATGCCAACTTGGTAAGCCAATGTTTTTAATGAACTTATTTCGTTTTTCGGATAATAAATGCAGAAACCCTGCTTTCTTTTAATGCGCTCGTGCACGAGAAAAATGCATTTTTTCGTGCACCGCCATGAACCAGAAACGCTCCCGATTTGCGCACAGTTATTGCCCTCCTCCCGATTCATCTCCTTTTAATCTTTTTAAAACAGACACTTAGAAATATGGCACAGGAGTTGCTCTGTTCAGCCTGTCGTTAACCGCCCATGCATGGAGAAGTCATGAGCGATCAAAAGCTGAATCTGTTGAATCTGTCCGCGCCACGCATCCGCCTGTTACATCTGAGCTGGCTGGCGTTTTTTATT
>NZ_LWEZ01000349.1:0-628 GCF_001634945.1 Alcanivorax sp. HI0044 | reverse complement strand
CGCCATTTCGGGGGTGATTGAAGAGCTGCAGGCGGGGATGCTGGAAGAGTGTGACTTCATCAAGGAGGCGGGTAATCTCAAGGCGTTTAACGTCTTCTTGCGTGATACCGGCAATTCCCAGGCCATCGCGCCAGAGCCCGTAATGTCCCATACCACTGGTAAAGTCCTGACAATGGAGCGCTTCTTTGGGGTGCCTCTGACGGACATGAATGTGCTGAAAAAGTATACCGATGACCCGGCGGGCACTCTGATTTCTGCGCTTAACACCTGGTTCTCGAGCCTGATGCTGTGCGACTTCTTCCATGCGGATGTGCATGCTGGCAATTTGATGTTATTGGAGGATGGTCGGGTAGGGTTCATCGATTTTGGTATCGTCGGGCGGATTCGGCGCGAAGCCTGGGACGGCATGGCAACCTTCTTTGATGCTATTGGCCGAGGCGATGTCCGGCAGATGGCGGAAGCCATGGCAGTGATTGGCATGACCCGTGAGGAGGTGGATGTGGCGGCGCTGGCCCGGGACATTGAGGGGCTGCAAGGCTCGCTGGGTCAGGTGGACCCGTCTTCACTGGTGCAGGCGGATCGCAATGACAAGGAAGTGAATCGGTTATTAATGGATATCGTGAAGATT
>NZ_LWEZ01000348.1:0-1111 GCF_001634945.1 Alcanivorax sp. HI0044 | reverse complement strand
GCCACGCTTCGCTGGCGACACTCTGCCGCAGAGCAAAACCGGCATGGCGGTCTCCCTGGCTGACAAGATCGATACATTGGTGGGCATCTTCGGCATCGGCCAGAAGCCCAGCGGAACCAAAGACCCCTACGCGCTGCGCCGTGCCACCCTCGGCGTGTTGCGCATCATTATAGAAAATGAGCTGGCCCTGGACCTGCGCGAACTGCTGGACCAGGCCGCCGCCCAACTGGGTGAGCGCATCGATTCCAATCAGGTGGAAGACGCCTTCGACTTTATCAAGGGTCGCTACCGCGCCATCTACCAGGAACAGGGCATTGCCACCCCGGTGATCCTGTCGGTGCTGGCCATTGACGAGGCCTGCCGAAAACCACTGGATTTCGACCGTCGAGTAAAAGCCGTGGCCGCCTTCCAGCAACGCGAAGAAGCCCAGGCGCTGGCTGCCGCCAACAAGCGGGTATCCAATATTCTCGCCAAGCTGGACAGCGCACCCCCGGAAGAAATCGATGGCGCCCTGCTGGAAGATGAGGCCGAAAAGACCCTCACCAACATGGTGGTCGCTGCCTTCGAACAGTCCTACGAACTGCTGGAGGCCGGCGACTATGCCAGCGTGCTGGAAATGCTGGCAGACCTGCGCGAGCCGGTGGATGCCTTCTTTGATACCGTCATGGTGATGGCAGAGGATGAGGCAGTCCGCAATAACCGGCTGGCACTGCTGGCGTTCCTGCGTGACCTGTTCCTGAACGTGGCGGATATCAGCCTGTTGCAAGAGTAAGACGCAGCACGCTAAACCAAAGGCCGCTTGATCAGCGGCCTTTGTGTATATCGCGGTAGGAGCGGCGCTTGAGCCGCGAACAACCCCAAGACTGTTATCACTACAGAAACCACCGAGGCTCCCGAAAGTGATGCCTGTGTGTCTTATAGTGATTCAAAGTCCGATTCGCGGCTCAAGCGCCGCTCCTACGGTAAAGAGAGAAGACAAGCCCCATGAACAAACTCATCATTCTGGATCGCGACGGGGTCATCAACGAGGACTCTGATGCCTACATCAAGACCGTGGACGAGTGGATTCCCATCCCCGGCAGCATCGAGGCCATCGCCCGGTTGAGTAAAG
>NZ_LWEZ01000347.1:0-13081 GCF_001634945.1 Alcanivorax sp. HI0044 | reverse complement strand
AATACCGATTCCATCTGGGTCTGCTGGTAGAGGTTGTTGAGCACCACCTCGGCATTCTCGCCACGGCGCAGCTCGATCACGATGCGCATACCTTCCTTGTCGGACTCGTCGCGCAGTTCAGTGATGCCTTCAATTTTCTTGTCTTTCACCAGCTCGGCGATCTTCTCGATCAAGCGTGCCTTGTTCACTTGATAGGGAATCTCGGTGACGATGATGGCTTCTTTGCCGCTCTTGTCGGTGGCCTCGATCTCGGCGCGGGCACGCATATACACCCGGCCACGGCCAGTGCGGTAAGCCTGCACGATACCGGCGCGGCCATTGATGATGCCTGCGGTGGGGAAATCCGGGCCCTTGATGTATTCCATCAGGTCGTCCGGGGTCAGGCTATCGTCATCAATCAGCGCCAGACAGCCATCCACCACTTCACCCAGATTATGAGGCGGGATATTCGTGGCCATGCCCACGGCAATACCGGAAGAGCCGTTCACCAGCAGGTTGGGCACCCGGGTGGGCATCACATCGGGAATTTTTTCCGTGCCGTCGTAGTTGTCGACGAAATCCACGGTTTCCTTGTCCAGATCGGCCAGCAGCTCGTGGGCAATCTTGGCCATGCGCACTTCGGTATAACGCATGGCAGCGGCGGAGTCACCGTCGATGGAACCAAAGTTACCCTGGCCATCCACCAGCATATAGCGCAGGGAAAAAGGCTGCGCCATCCGCACGATAGTGTCATACACCGCGGAATCACCGTGGGGGTGGTATTTACCAATCACATCACCGACCACACGGGCGGACTTCTTGTAGGGCTTGTTCCAGTCGTTGTTCAACTCGTGCATGGCAAACAGCACACGGCGGTGCACCGGCTTGAGGCCATCGCGCACGTCCGGCAACGCCCGCCCGACGATTACGCTCATGGCGTAATCCAGGTATGACTGCTTGAGTTCGTCTTCGATGTTGACCGGGGTAACTTCTCTGGCGAGATCCGTCATAGCGATCCTTACTATCCACAAGGTGTTGGGAAAGCCCCTGCGGCTTCCCCAAGCCGGCCCGTCTGAGGGCCGATTTCACGGGATGCCCATGGCCGCCCGTGCAGTCTGTTCTTATAGGCAGTGGAATTTCAGGGGGCAGACACCCTGCCCGGCCCCACTGCCGTCGCGAATTCCGGTTAACAAAGCCCGGAAAAGCCCCGGATGATAGCACAGCTGGACGGTATCGGCGCCATATCCGCGTCGATCCTCACAAGATGGCTTTTCGACTCCGGTCCGCGAGACCTTTATCGTCACGCAGTCAGGGCAAGATCTGCATTGACACGCTATACTGCGTCGCACTATTCAGGGCCACAGGCCCCTGTTCCATCAAGGAGTTATGCATGAGCGACAATCAGGCCGACCTGATCGTCCACGCCCGCTGGATCGCCCCCGTCGACCCGCAGGGCACAGTACTGGAAAACCACGCCCTGGTGGTCAAGGACGGCCGCATTGCCGACTTGCTGCCCAGCGCCCTGGCCAACGAAAAGTGGCGCAGCGACGAGCAACAGCATCTGGGTGATCACCTGCTGATCCCCGGCCTGGTCAATGCCCATACCCACGCCGCCATGAACCTGCTACGCGGCATCGCCGATGACCTGCCCCTGATGACCTGGCTGGAAAAGCATATCTGGCCCGCCGAAGGGCGCTTTATCAGCGAGAGCTTTGTGTACGACGGCACCCGGCTGGCAGCGGCGGAAATGATCCGCTCCGGCACCACCTGCTTTGCCGACATGTACTTCTTCCCCGCCCATGCAGCCCGCGCCACCGTGGAAGCCGGCCTGCGCGCCAGCCTGTTCTGTCCTTTGCTGGATTTCCCCAGCCCCATGGGCTCCGGCCCGGAGGACTACCTGCGCCTGGCCACCGACGCCATGGACGAATGGCAGCATGAACCACGCATTCAGATCGGGTTTGGCCCCCACGCCCCCTACACCGTGTCCGATGCACCGCTGCAAAAGGTGATCACCCTGGCCGAAGAACTGGATGTGCCCGTGATGATGCACGTGCATGAAACCGCCGGCGAAATCCAGATGGCCGTGGGCAACACTGGCGAGCGCCCGCTCACCCGCCTGCATAATCTGGGACTGTTGTCTCCGCGCCTGCTGGCCGTGCACATGACCCAGCTCACCGATGAAGAAATCGCCCTGGTCGCCCAGACCGGCACTCACGTGGTGCACTGCCCGGAATCCAACCTGAAGCTGGCCAGCGGCTTTGCCCCCGTGGAAAAACTGCGCAAGGCCAACATCAACGTGGCACTGGGCACCGACGGCGCCGCCAGTAACAACGATCTGGATATGCTCGGTGAGGCCCGCACCGCCGCGTTTCTGACCAAGGGCGTGAGTCTGCAGGCCGATGCCCTGCCCGCCATGGAAACACTGAGAATGGCCACCCTGAATGGCGCCAAGGCACTGGGCCGTGACGACGATATCGGTTCCCTGGAAATTGGCAAGCAGGCCGACATGGTGGCCGTGGATCTGAACCGACTGGAAACCCAACCGGTCTATGACCCGGTGGCCCAGTTGATTTATGCCGCCACCCGCGACCAGATCACCCATACCTGGGTGGGAGGCCGCTGCCTGATGGACGACCGCAAGCTGACCACCCTCAATGAAGCCCTGATTCTCAACAATGCCCAGCAGTGGCAGGAAAAAATTGCCGGAGCCGACCGTGACTGAACAACAAGCCCAGACTCACTCCTCCAAACAGAACGTAGACGCGGGTGAAATCGCCAAGTTCAATGCCCTGGCCGAGCAGTGGTGGGACCCGAATTCCCAGTTCCGCCCGCTGCATGACATCAACCCCCTGCGCCTGAACTATATCGACGAGCGCGTCAGCCTGCCGGGCAAGAAAGTCATCGACATCGGTTGCGGCGGCGGCCTGCTTTCCGAAGGCATGGCCCGCCGTGGTGCTGACGTGACCGGCATCGACATGGGCGAAGCGCCACTGGCTGTGGCACGCATTCATGCGGAACAGGCCGGCGTGGCGGTGGAATACCTGCAAACCCCGGCAGAACAGATCGCCGAACAGCGCGCCGGTCAATATGACGTGGTGACCTGTCTGGAAATGCTGGAACACGTGCCAGACCCATCCTCGGTCATCCGCGCTTGCGCGGCCCTGGTCAAACCTGGCGGGCAGGTGTTCTTCAGCACCATCAACCGCAACCCCAAGGCGTTCATGTTTGCCATTGTCGGGGCGGAATATGTGCTGCGCCTGCTGCCCCGTGGCACCCACGAATACGCCAAACTGATCAAGCCATCCGAGCTGGCCGGCTGGGCCCGCGATGCCGGGCTGGAAGTCAAAGACACTGCCGGCATGGTCTACAACCCGCTAACGCAGGTGTACAAGCTGAACCGGGATGTATCCGTGAACTATCTGATGCACGCGGTAAAAACGCCAAACGCCGAACGCCAGACGCCTGACGAATCCACCTCGCCGTCTGGCGTCAAGCATCAGGCGTCAAGCCAATGATGGAACGCCTTGAAGCCGTTTACTTCGATCTCGACGGCACCCTGATCGATACCGCTCCGGATTTTTATACGGTGCTGAACACCTTGTTGAAAAAACACGGCCGCCCGGAAGTGACTTACTCTGCCGTGCGCGCCAACGTCTCCAATGGCGCTCGCGCACTCACCGAGCTGGGTTTTGGTGTCGGGCCGGACGATGCCAGTTTCGCGCCCTTGCTGGACGAACTGCTCAATGCCTACGAACGGCACCTGGCCGTGGATACCGTGCTGTTTGCCGGCCTGGCCGAGGTGCTCGCCTGGCTCGACGCCCAACAGCTGCCCTGGGGCATCGTCACCAACAAACCTGCCCGCTTTACCGGCCCGGTCCTGGAAGGGCTCAACCTCCACCAACGGGTGGGACCCGTCATCTGTCCGGACCACGTCAAACAGCGCAAACCGGATCCGGAAGGCCTGCTGATCGCGGCCCACGATGACAACGTCAACCCGGCCAACTGCTTGTATGTGGGCGATCACCTGAGGGATATTCAGGCCGGCCAGAACGCGGGAATGGAAACCGCCGTGGCCGCCTTCGGCTATATCGACGCGGACGACGATCCCCGTTGCTGGCAGGCCGATTATTATCTGGAACAAGGCAGCGACCTGCTGCCGCTTTTGCAGAAACTCTACGAGAAAACCACACACTAACCGTAGGGCGGAAGTGGGCCAATTATTCGCCCCCGCCATCAGCCAGCGTCACAACGGCCAGGCTTATGTGCCACACATGTGACTCGCGCGGATTTCCGCCCTACGATTAAACGCATACGGCGTCAGGCATCACGCCTGCAGCACAAGAAACACAGGAACCACCATGACCGACATCCAGCAACTCGCCCTCAACTACCAATGCGCTCAAGACACGTTCAAAGACCGCATTATTCTTGTCACTGGCGCCGGCGCCGGCATCGGCCGCACCGCCGCACTCACACTGGCGGCCCATGGCGCCACGGTGATCCTGCTGGGGCGCACCCAGGAAAAACTGGAAGCGGTTTACGATGAAATCAAAGCCGCTGGCGGGCCGGAACCCGCCCTGGCGCCGGTCAACCTGACGGTCGCCCGCCCGGAAGATTTCCAGGAACTGGCCGGCCTGTTCGACAAGGAATTCGGCCGCCTGGACGGCATTCTCCACAACGCCTCCATGCTCGGTGATATCACCCCCATGGACCGCTATGGTGCCGGCACCTGGGAGTCTGTCATGCAGACCAATGTGAACAGCGCTTTCTACCTGACCCAGGCCATGCTGCCTCTGCTGCGCGCCAGCGACGATGCCCGCTTGCTGTTCACGTCCTCCAGTGTGGGCCGCAAGGGCCGTGCATTCTGGGGCGCCTATGCGGTTTCCAAAGCGGCCACCGAAAACCTGGCCCAGGTGCTGGCGGAAGAACTGGAAAACACCAGCAATATTCGCGTCAACACTCTCAACCCCGGCGGCACCCGCACAGATATGCGTGCCCTTGCCTATCCAGGCGAAGACCCGCAGACACTGAAAACCCCGGCTGACATCATGGCGCCCTATCTGTTTTTGCTGGGGCCAGACAGCCGCGACGTCAACGGGGCGTCCATCGACGCACAGCCTAAGTAAAAACCATGAGTTGAAAGTGAAAAGTTGAAAAGGCGCGATCAGGTTTGGAGCGCCCCTGTCCGGTCCAGTGCCTGAGGCCAAATGCAGCGCGGGCACTGGACTGAAATGCCCCCGGCTCTGCCCCCGTTTCAACTTTGAGCTTTCAAATCGCCCACCATTGACCCCTTCGCCGCTGCTTGCCGTAACGCGGTCACCCTCTGCGCAAAAGCCCTCCCCTATCCGGCAACAGCATGCTAATTGTAACGCTCATAACAAGAATGCCGCGTCAGGGAGACCACCATGCGCACCACCACCACACTTTTCTTTCTCGTCAGCCTGCTGTGCTCCTCACTCAGCGCGGCCACATTGACGGACGCCCAGAAAACTCAACTCAAGGCATTGCTACCTGGCGTGACCCTGAGCGACAGCACCCTGGAGAAACTCGAAGACGTCTTTTATACCCGCGACATGCCTGTGCGCAGCCGACTCAAGGCCATCAGCCAGATGGTTGGCCTTGATCAGATGCCCGCTGGCAGTACCCTGAAGCGCACTATCTGTATCTGGGATATTGGCGGGCGTAATGGCCCCGTCTTCAATGCCGCCATGGAGCAGAGGGCGCTGGCAGTGGAGTACGGCATCAACCTGGATATGGTGCCCTACACCAACGAAACGGTGATGGTGGAAGAATTCAAGGCTGGTCGCTGTGATGCGGCATTAATGAGCGGCTTGCGGGCACGTCAGTTCAATCTTTACAGCGGCAGCGTGGACGCCATTGGTGCCGTACCTGACAACCAGCATATGCAAACCCTGTTGCAGGTGCTCTCTCATCCGAAACAAGCCGGACACATGGTGCAAGGCGATTACGTGGTAATGGGCATTTACCCAGCCGGCGCGGCCCACATTTTTGTTAACGACCGCAGCATCAGCTCGCTGGCCAAGGCCGCCGGCCACCGTGTGGCCGTGCTCGATTACGACCAGACCCAGGCAGAAATGGTGGCCGCCATCGGTGCCACCCCGGTCACCACCGACATTGTTTCCGCTCCGAACAAATTCAACAATGGCCAGATTGATATCCTCCCGGCCCCCCTCGTTGCCTACGAAATTCTGGAACTGTACAAAGGCATGAGCCCGGATGGCGGCATTGTCGATTACCCACTAACGCAACTGTCCATGCAGCTAATCGGCAGGCTGGACAAGTTCCCCAATGAAGTAGCGCAACTGATTCGTGAAGCCTCGTTTGAAGCCTACCCCATGGTAATGAGCCGTATTGAACAGGAAACCAAACGGGTACCTGACCGCTGGATGATTAACATCCCGGAAAAAGACAAACAGGAATACGAAGTGATGATGCAGGACGCCCGTGACGCGCTTCGCGGCCAGGGATATTACAGCGGCGACATGCTGACATTGCAGCGAAAAATTCGCTGCAAGTTCAACCCGGCCCGCTCTGAGTGCAGCATCACCCAGTAACCCCCTCCGGCAAGTCGCAACGCCTGCAACGAAGCGCCCTCCCGGGCGCTTCGTACAATTGTCATACAGGCGGTAAAACTTCGCCGAACAGCAACGTGCTATAAGCGTTTCATCAAATGACAAAGGATCGGTCATGGGGACGTTTCGATATCTATGTACGGCAGTGCTTCTTGTTGCTGCAGCCAATGCTTCAGCACTGACGCTTACCGACAAGCAACAACAGCAGTTGAAGCAGGCACGGCAGTCCATGGGGCTGGCAGAAGGGGAAAAACTCAAACGGCACATCTGCCTGTGGGACCTTTCCGGCCGATCCGGCCCCGTCTACAGCGGCGCCACCAATCTGCGCGTGGATTTGCTGCGCTACAATATTGATATCAGCCTGGAAGCGTTCACCAACGAAGGCGTGCTGGTCGCCTCGCTGAAAAACGGCCATTGCGATGCCGCCCTGATGAGTGGTTTCCGTGCTCGCCAATTCAACCGCTTCACAGGAAGCATCGATGCACTGGGCGCCCTGCCCACCCTGGAACATGTAAACCTGCTACTACGCACCCTGGCGCACCCGCAGCTGGCTGATAAAATGGTCAGCAATAAATACCAGACGCTGGCCATCACCCCTGCGGGCGCCGCCTACCTGTTCGTGAACGACCGCGCCCTGAACTCTCTAGGCAAGGTTGCCGGAAAAAAAGTGGCCGTACTGGACTTCGACCCCGGCCAGTCAAAGATGGTAACGCATATCGGCGCCACGCCCGTGGCCAGCACCCTGGCCACCGCGCCCAGTCAGTTCAACAACGGCAGCGTCGATGTTTTACCCGCTCCGCTGATCGCCTACCAGGCCCTGGAACTCTACAAAGGCATGGAACCGGCTGGCGGCATCGTTGACTATCCCATCGTGCAACTCACCGCACAGCTTATTGCCCACTCCGATCGTTTTCCGCCAGCGTTTTCCGCACTGATTCGCGAAATCGCCGCGGACAGCTTTCAATCCGTACAAGTCGCCCTGGAAAGAGAAGCCAAACGCATTCCTTCCCACTGGTGGATCCCTCTTCCTGATGACGAAAAACGGGATTACAACAGCATGATGCGCGACGCGCGCATAAAACTGCGGGATAGCGGCTATTATGACCCTACCATGCTGAGCATCATGAAACGTATCCGTTGCAACCTGGATGCCGGCCGTCCTGAATGCAGTCAGTCCACCGAATAAATAATAACCCGCTTTTTGTTCACGCCACTCGCCCCCCGCTCTCCGTACCGGCCGAGCCGCCCGATTGGCGGCACCGCCACCGGTACCGGCTGGCAAGCCAGCGACGCGCCGACCATTACCTGCCCACAATGCCGAAACAGTCATGCCGTAACCGGCCAACGCTGAATGCCAACAACAAACAATAATAGCCACGGAGGCTATCGTGCGATTTCTTCGTCACTTCATCCTTTTTTCCCTGCTGATCGGCAGCACGGCTCTCAACGCCGATGACACCCTTGATCTGACCCCCGCCCAACAGGCCGAACTGGAGCGCTTTGCACCCGGCGTGGAACTCACCCCCGCGCTGGCAGAAAAATTACGTGCCATTGCCTTCGACCAGAACCGCAGCCTGGATGATCGCATCAAGGCCATGCAGAAAGCCGCGGGCTTCAGCCAGGGAGAACCACTCAAACGGCGCATTTGTATTTGGGATATTGCTGGCCGTGCCGGGCCAATTTTCAAGGCTGCCGAAGACCAGCGTACGCGCCTGCTGCAATATGGTGTTGACCTGGATGTGCAGCCCTACACCAGCGAAAGCGTGGTTGCCGAAGATCTCAAGGCCGGCATTTGTGATGCTGCGCTTATTACCGGATTGCGGGGCCGTCAGTTCAACAAATACACCGGTACCATTGATGCTATCGGCGCGCTCCCTACCAAGGAGCACATGAAGATTTTGCTGCAAGTCCTGGCCAGCCCAAAGAGCGCCGACAAAATGGTGAGCGGTGAATATGTGATTTTGGGCCTGGCTCCAGCGGGTGGCGCTTATGTCTTCGTGAACGACAGAAGCATCAACACTCTTGCCAATGCAGCAGGAAAGCGTGTGGCTGTGCTTGATTACGACCCCACACAAGCTGAAATGGTCTCGCAAATCGGGGCAACACCGGTAGCGTCAGACATCGTGTCTGCACCCAATAAATTCAACAACGGCGTGGTGGATGTTCTGGCCGCCCCTCTGGTTGCCTACGAAGTCCTGGAACTCTACAAAGGCATGGAGCCGGACGGCGGCATCATTGATTACCCGCTGGCGCAAATCACCATGCAGCTAATCGGCCGCAAGGACAAATTCCCCAACGAAGTGGCACAACTGGTACGCGAAGAGTTCTACAACAGTTACCACCTGATCATGGAACGCCTGGAAATCGAAGCGGAAAAAGTACCGGAACACTGGATGATCCAGATTCCGCAGGAAGACAAAAAGGAATATGAAATCATGATGCAGGAAGCCCGCCTGCAACTACGCAACAAAGACTACTACGACGCCACCATGCTGACCCTGCAACGCAAGATCCGCTGTAAGCTGGACGCCAGCCGGGCGGAATGCAGCAATCCGGTGGAATGACAGCTACGAGTTTCGAAACTCGTTACTCGTCACTCGCATCAAGGCCCAAACAAAAAACCGTACCTTCGCAGGTACGGTTTTTTTTGTGGCTCATAGGTCGTAGCTTGATGCTATTAGTGCAGAAAGCCACCCGGCATTTCATCAATGGCACCAAACATGTCTACGCGGTTATCACTGAACATATCCATTTCTGGTGCCAGCACCTGCACATAGCGGTCGAAATACAGGAACTGCTTGAGCAACAGGGCAAATTCCCGCGGGAAACGAATGCCGTGGCTTTCACCAATCTTCACGATATCCATTAATAACCGATTCACTTCCTTGTCATTGCGATCCGCCTGCACCAGTGAAGACGGGTCCACCTGACCCAGCGAGCCTTGCAGCCCCTCAATGTCCCGGGCCAGCGCCGCCACATCCACCTCCTCACGGGTCATGCCAATCACTGCCATGGCTTCCGCCATCTGCCGGACATCGCCTCGGCCAATAGCATCAAAGAAGGTTGCCATGCCGTCCCAGGCTTCGCGCCGAATCCGCCCGACGATACCAAAATCGATGAACCCTACCCGACCATCCTCCAATAACATCAAATTGCCAGCATGCACATCCGCATGGAAGAAGTCGCACAGCATCAGGCTCGAGAACCAGGTGTTAAGCGCAGAAATCAGAGTGCCCGCCGGGTCATCGGTATACTTTTTCAGCACATTCATGTCCGTCAGAGGCACCCCAAAGAAGCGCTCCATTGTCAGGACTTTACCAGTGGTATGGGACATTACGGGCTCTGGCGCGATGGCCTGGGAATTGCCGGTATCACGCAAGAAGACGTTAAACGCCTTGAGATTACCCGCCTCCTTGATGAAGTCACACTCTTCCAGCATCCCCGCCTGCAGCTCTTCAATCACCCCCGAAATGGCGGAACGGGACAATCCCGGAGCCAACCGTTCGGTGATTCTGGCGGCGAAGTACAAAAAATTGAAATCCGTGAGTAAAACATTCTTCACTCCCGGGCGCTGAACCTTGATCACCACATCCTGACCATTCTTTAGTTTAGCCGCATGAACTTGAGCAATTGACGCACTGGCCAATGGTTTGGGGTCTACAAATTGATAAAGCGTCTCCAGGCTGTCCCCCAGCTCGGACTCGATGGTTTCCCGGATGTAATGAAAAGGTAGGGGTGGAGTCCGGTCCAGACACCGCTGGAATTCCTCGACATACTCCTCCGGGAAAATCGACGGTGAACTGGCGATAAACTGCCCCAGCTTGATGTAGGTCGTGCCCAGAGATTCAAAGGTAGTACGCAGCAAAGCCGGTACTGGCGGGCGATCGCCCAATGCCCAGCCCAGCCCCTGACGACCGACCACACCCAGTGTTTCGAGAATTCGCAGCCCACCCCGGGCGGTATTCAACGCCAGTGAAAGGCCACTCCGTTCGCCCGCAAGCCAGGCCCGCATGTCTTTAACGCCACTGTGATCGCTCATGATAAAGTCGTATTTTCCCTGTGGATTCCATAGGTTATCGAACAGAAACCATGATATAGCAAATTTATTGTTTGTAATTGCTTGCAGGCTTTTTTGTAATTGCCGCTTGTGCCAATTGGCTGACTTTCGTACCTTTGACCGCGCTAATAGAGAACAATAACAAGGAGCTTACGAATGGGTTCTCTTTCCATGAAAAAAATGCTACGACATTCCGGTCTGGTCTTGGTAGGGGGCGCCATCCTGGCTCTGCAAGGCTGTGGCGTCATCTACAAGACTACCGGTGACGTTCTCATCAGCTTCGGTCGATCCGAAATGCTGCCCTACATGATGACCTACGACGACGTACGCATGGCCTGCGTCACCGGTGAGGCACAAACCCCCCTGCTGATGTCCTTCGAGCGAGTCGGGTCTGATCCCAGCAAACTCGGCACCATGGTCTTCACCGTTGCAGCCACCTGTGCGGAACAAATCGCCCTTGAGGCAGAGCTGCGCTACATGCGCTCTGTGAAAGACGGGCGTGTCAGCGAAGCCCAGGATGCACGTATCGAGCAGAAACGCTGGTCAGCCGTGGCGGCACAACGCCAGTTCAAGGCATACAACTACACGGTTGAAGCCTTCGGTGAGGTCAAGGAAGGCGAGTGTCCGAAACTGAAAACCGACTTCGATGAAATGGTATGGATGGTCGGTAATATTTCCGGCGTGCAATCCCTGCTTAACGACGGCGCTTCCGACGGTGCAGTCGGCGTACCCCGCGATATCGCCGCCAAGGTCGAGCGCAACATGAAGTGTCTCGATAACGACAAATGGTGGGGCGTACCACGTGGCACCCGTGCGGCGGTCTGGAACCTGCTGCCGATGCTGGCTCCACCAAACGCGGATGCGTGGGCTGAGCTGGAAACCTCTGCCAAGGCCGGCTTCGACAGCGGTATCCGCCTGGGCAGCGCCCTGTATGCCATGAGCGCTTTCAGCAAAGGTAATGACGAACGCCTGCGCAAAGCTATCCGTGATTACGCGGCAAACGACCAGAATCTGGACCCGGACTACGCCATGCTGGACGCCATTGCCGGCTTCATCGTGCAGGGCATTTCAGACCGTGAATGGACTGAAAACACCGGCAAGCGTACCCCCATTGGTGGCATCGGCACATTCTGGGATGACAAAGCCCAATCCGGCCCCGCCGTAAATATTGACGATTTGCTATAAGCCTGTTGCGGCCTTCGGGCCGCTTTTGAATAAGTTGTAAGAAGTAACCAGGAGACAATTATGCGCTACGTTAAAGCGTTGACTGCAGCCGCCACTGCCGCTCTGGCATTGACGCTTACCCCCACCGCCCAAGCCGCCGAGAAACGCACTATGTGCGTATTCGACATTA
Source organism: Alcanivorax sp. HI0044 (assembly GCF_001634945.1). Classification (NCBI taxonomy): domain Bacteria; kingdom Pseudomonadati; phylum Pseudomonadota; class Gammaproteobacteria; order Oceanospirillales; family Alcanivoracaceae; genus Alcanivorax; species Alcanivorax sp. HI0044. The sequence goes on along the minus strand of NZ_LWEZ01000347.1, from coordinate 1,098 downwards.
TCGGCGCCAACGGCGATATCTATAACATCATGAAGGACTACAAGACCGCCGCCCTGGGCTGGGGCATCGATCTTGAGCTCAAGCCCTACACCGATGAAAAAATTGCCTCCGAAGACCTGAAGGCCGGGCAGTGTGATGCCGCCGTCCTTACCGGCATCCGTGGCCGTCAGTTCAACAGCTACACCGGCAGCATGGATTCCATTGGCGCGATCCCCAGCTACGACGCCATGCGCACCGTGATCACCGTACTCGCCAGCGGCAACCCCTCCATCAATGAAAAACTGGTTTCCGGGCCCTATGAAGTGGGCGGCGTTGCGCCAATGGGCGCGGCTTATCTGTTCGTAAAAGACCGCACCATCGATACCGTCGGCGAACTGTCCGGCAAATCCATCGCGGTACTTGAGTACGATACGGCACAGGCCAATATGGCGTCCCGCGTGGGCATGTCCCCCGTGATGTCCGACATCACAAACTTCTCCGGTCGCTTCAACAACGGCTCCGTGGATATCTGTTTTGCCCCCATTGCAGCTTATTCTGCTCTGGAATTGTATAAAGGCATGCAGCCTGACGGCGGCATCATCGATTACGTACTTGGTCAGCTGACGGCTCAAGTGATTCTGAAAAAAGACAAGTTCCCCGCAGACTTCGCAGCACAATCGCGCAAATACATGCTCGGTCAGTTTGACCGCGCCATGCGTGTGATTGAGAACGCCAACAACGAAGTCAACAAGAAGTGGTGGGTGCGCATACCTGAGGCAGACAAACTGCGTTACGACGAAATGATGCGTGATGCCCGTATCGCCCTCACCAAGGAGGGCACCTACAACAAGGACATGATGAGCCTGCTGCGCAAAATTCGCTGCAAGCATGAGCCATCCCGCGCGGAATGCGTAAATCCTGTTGAATAAACGCTTCAGGTAACTGGACGGGGCCAATTGGCCCCGTTTTTCCCTAACCACTCAGATTCTGTCACCCCCTCCACGGGTGCCAGGTAGTCAAGCTGTTTACACTGGCCTAGAATGCAGAGAATAAAGCGCTGAAACCCCAAGCGTTTTCTTTCTTTCGCTTTTACGGCGGTATAACAATAACCGGGTGCAC
>NZ_LWEZ01000346.1:0-671 GCF_001634945.1 Alcanivorax sp. HI0044 | reverse complement strand
GTAATGGAATGCATGGCCTTGCTTTTCACGGCGCAGCAGGCCCTTCTTATAGAGCCGATCTAGGGTGCTCTGGATTGTGTTCAGGGTACCACCACGCCGCTTTTCGAAATGCGAGTGCACGGACTTGGCATCCGCTGTCCGCCCTTTCCAGAAATACTGCAGTACCTGCTTTTCAAGCTCACCCAGCTGCATATCTGTCCGCCAATTGATCACATGGCCAGAACCATGACACACACAAAACCGAGCGTCAATCGGTTTTTATTAATTCAACCCAAGAGAGAAATAGGGAAAACCGAGCGACCTCTGAATGTAAAGGCAACCATCTTGAAAATTGGCCAGATCAAAGAAAACTCTCATCGTTCTACCGATCAAAAAACCAATAATACAAAGGTGTTCGACAGAGAATACAAGAGGAATTTCGAAGGCGGAGAAGGGAAAGCCACACTAAATGCTACACTTTTCTTTATTATAACGATGGCGCCACCTCCCTATGGCAGAAGCATAAAGGCCACCATCTTAGCTCCTCTCTATATCCTGTTAACTTTTAATTTATGATTCTAGTAGCACGAAAAGCATCTCTACCATGCAAAGTAATCCCTTTATTTGTCGGCATTTCAGGATACCTATTAGGAGGAATTATTGTGAAATCGAGTGGAATATCAGCATACCTA
>NZ_LWEZ01000345.1:0-734 GCF_001634945.1 Alcanivorax sp. HI0044 | reverse complement strand
TCGATAGTGAGACGTGAGGACGGCTTTGGGAAGGGCGGGATTCAGTCTGTGGCCGGTTCTGCCTGCGAGGCCATGACGTGTTGATGGAGCAACAGGGCCATGGCCGCCACGCGGCTGACGGCATCCACCGACAGGGTGGCGCCGGTAATGCCATCCACCTCACGGGACAGGCTCAGGTCATCCTGCAGGGTCATCCCGACAAATTGCTGACGGAAAAATGCCTGGTGCACTTCGCCGCCTCGGGGTTCGCGGTATACCAACACGTTCAGGTGAGTAATGCCGGCCGCCCCCACCGCCACGGCCAGCGTCATTGGCATGTCCTTGCTTTTTTCGTCGATGATCCAGGTCGTCACGCCTCCCTGCTGCCAGTAACGCAATCGCAAGCCGCGATACCGGTGTCCCAGTGCCGTTTCTACCCGGTCACGCAGATCGCCACGTAACGGCAGCAGGGACATTCCCGGCAATGGCTCGCCATAGACCTGGGACAAAAAAGTATCCACCGTCATAAACTCGGTTTCGTCATAGCCGCTGATCGCCTGCGCCGGGGCGCTCATGACGCACCACAGCGCCACCATCAACAGGCCAACCCCACGCACCATCAATTCACCAACCGTTCCTTATCGAAGAAGGCTTCAATCAACCACTGGTTATAACCGCCCAGCCGCTCGCCTGCCAGGCGCGCCTGTGCTTCATGATAAATCGGGTGATGCTCCATGCTCTTGGGCATCAACACC
>NZ_LWEZ01000344.1:0-549 GCF_001634945.1 Alcanivorax sp. HI0044 | reverse complement strand
TCCGCCCCCAACAGCCACTTCATGACCCGCGCCGCCCAGTTCGGGCGCGGCAGCTTTACCTATATCAACGACCAGAACCAGGTGCAGCAGGGCATGGATACCCTGTTTCGCCGCCTGGAATCACCGCTGAGGCGCAACCTGCAGGTGCAACTCCCGAACGGCATCGTCGCCGAGCGTTGGCCGCAAAAGCTGCCAGACTTGTATGCCGGTGAGCCCCTGTTGGTGGCCATGAAGCTGTCCGCGCCAACGGAACACATCACCGTTAGCGGCTACGACACCCAACACTGGCAACAGCCGGTCACCCTGCCCACCGACAGCAACCACCCGGGCACCGCGAGCCTGTGGGCCCGGCGCAAGATCGCCGACCTGATGGACCGCATCACCCTGGGCGCCCCGGAAACCGACATCGCCCCACTGATCACCGACGTGGCCCTGCGCCATCAACTGGTCAGCCGCTACACCAGCTTTATCGCCGTAGAAGAGACCGTCTCCCGGCCCGCCCATGAGCCACTGCTGCACGACACCGTGCGAAACCAGGCACCGCACGGT
>NZ_LWEZ01000343.1:0-1088 GCF_001634945.1 Alcanivorax sp. HI0044 | reverse complement strand
AATGATCCGCCGGTACGGTGTCGCTGTGGGCGAAATCAACCCACGCGGCCAGCCCGTTCTCAAGAGTCCGGGCACGGCCCGCCGGCTCACTGGCCCACCAACTGTGTACCGGGGTTTGCAATGTCGGCAGCTGATAGCCCCAACACAAATCCCGCAAATGTTGCTCCACCGCCCAGGCATGCAATAACTGCGCAGCACTATCGGCCACCGCCGGCTCAATGGGTTGTGTGGCCAGCCATTGCGCAAAGTTCTGCGGCCACTGCGCCGGTTTGCTGTCACGCAGACGCGAAATGCAATCATCCAGCGCCGTGGACGACGCCGAGGTCAGCAGCATGCCCAGATGTTCACGTAACGTCTGCTGCGCCTGCGGCGATGACCACTGGTCTTCCGCCACTTCGTGGCCCGGCACATAGGTATCCAGCAAGCCTACAAAGGCCACGGTTTCACCGGCCTGCTCCAGCCGATGGGCCAGTTCCATGGACAAGGCGCCCCCCAGTGACCAGCCCAGCAGGTAGTAAGGGCCTTCCGGCTGCTGCTGACGCACCGTGCGGTAATAGCGTTCGGCCATTTCATTCAGTGACGGATCAAACCAGCCAGGCTCCAGGAAACTGCGCGATTGCAGGCCCCGTACCTGCCACTGCCCTTCCAGGCTGGCGGCCAGGGCCTGGTAACCGGTGGTGCGTCCCGTCACCGGATGCGGGCACCACAGCACAGGTAGATCCCCGGTCCGGTTCAGGGGCGTTACCAATGCCGGATCGGCACAGGCTTCACGGGGCGCATCCGCCAGAGCCAACAATGCCTGCAAGGCCTGACGGTAACGGCCACACCAATGCGCAATCTGCTGCTCGTCATACACACTGGAGGCAAAATCCCAGACCAGCTCCAGCTGACCGCCGACCACCTGACCGTTAATCGCCAGGGGCGAGGCCATGGGATTGTCGCCCGCCTGGGCAGAGCCACCACCGCGCAACGGCGTAAAGCCCTGAACCAAGGCATCGTCGTGGTACTGCCCCAGGTAGTTGAATGTAACCGGCGCATCGGGACTGTTATTCAATGGGGTGTCAGCAAGAAAGCGCAAAGCGCCATAG
>NZ_LWEZ01000342.1:0-1646 GCF_001634945.1 Alcanivorax sp. HI0044 | reverse complement strand
CCTGGCCAACGACTCGGTGAACCAGCGCATCAACGAAACCGCCAGCTTCTTCACCACCGCCACCCTGCCCGGCGCACTGGAACGCTTTGGCCCCGGCTTCAAGGCCGCCGCCATGGTCCGCCTGATGCACTCCATGGTGCGCTTCAACATCATCAAGCGTGCCACCACCGACAAGGGTGGCCCCTGGGACCCGGCCGTCTATGGCATTCCCATCCCCCAGGTAGACCAGATGCCCGCCGGCACCATGCCCGCCTACCTAACCGCCTTCAAGGCGCTGCGCAAAGGGCGTAAACATTTCACCGCCAACGAGCGTGCCATCGTCGAGCTGTCCCGCTATGAATGCTTCCTGCTGGGCCTGCCCGAAGAACTGCTGCCCGCCGAGGCACCGGACATCATCGACACCATGCTCACCTACTCCGGCACCCTGCGCGAAGGCTACGATGACGAGACCTGCGGCGAACTGACCCGCGCCACCATGTCGGTCTACCGCCCCAAGGACGAAAAGCTGATCAGCAAAGTGCACAACCGGGTGGAACGCAGCTTCTCCAAAGTCTTCTTTACCCAGGCATTCCTGGGCCGCAAAGACAAATCGAAAGCAAAAGAAATGGGCGTGGAGCCCCGCCTGATAGATTATGCCCTGTTCACCGTGGGCAACCTGTTCGTGGTGCCACGCCTGATCGCCTACCGAACGCTGCAGGATATCCCGGTGGCCAACAAGCTGGCGGACAAAATACTGGTGAAGAGAATCAAGGAACTATTGGTGGACTATGGCCACGCGGAATACACCACCGACGCCAATCAGTACGCCCCAACAACACAGGAAAGCAAACAGGAAACCGCCGCCTGAAGGCGGCGCAGGTGTCGGGTTACGGCTACGCCTAACCCGACCTACGAAGCACGGTTTTTGTAGGTCGAATTCACCCAAGGGCACAGAGAGCCTGAAAGGCGTAATCCGACAAGTACGTCACACCCCCAAATACTCCGCAATCAAAAACGCATCTCCGACGCCTTCCCGCTTACCAAAATAACTCACCGGGTCTCGCTGATCGTCGTCAATCGACCCTACCTCACAATCAATGTTGAATTGCTTGGCCAGGTCATTAAACAGATTCACCGGCTCCTTGAGCCCGATCTTTTTCTTCACCGGCAGGCTAATGCCAAGCACCCAGTCCTCACACTCCTCACTCTCACAGTCATCTATCAGCGTGGCCACTTCATTGGCATCCACATACGCCTGCAACGCAGCTTGCAGATCAACCAGGTTACGCTTGAGCTTCTTTTCCTGCTTTTCATCAAGGCGATCGCAGGCGACCAGAAGGTAGACGAGCATAGGCAGGGTCCGGGTTGGGATTTTGTGGCCACTGTACCACAACAAGGCGGGGTTTCATTCGCAGCGGCACAGCCAGCAACCCCACATCGCCGCACATTCAGGAAGGCCGAATTCACCCAAGGGCACAGAGAGCCTGAAAGGCCTAATCGACAAGGTTTATCACAAGCCGAAAGGTCAGGGAAAAACGGAGGCACGCTCAACATCTTGATTCCCGAAAGCCGAAGAGCCAATGGGAGCCCTGGCCCTATTGATTCTGGAAAATCAGGAGCGCAGCGAGTAATTTTCCGAGTGCAGCTACTTATTGGGAGACAACAGC
>NZ_LWEZ01000341.1:0-1039 GCF_001634945.1 Alcanivorax sp. HI0044 | reverse complement strand
GCAGCCGCATGGTGCCCACGGCCAGGGCGCGGGCCATGGTCAGCCCGGTGCGCCACGCGCTGGGCGGGTTTCAGCGTTGCCTGAGCGAAGAGGGCGGTTTCGATGCCAGCGAAGCGGAGCGCACCTTTGTGCTGGGCCTGCGTGATGGTCTGGAAGGGCAGTTGCTGCCGGCGCTGATGAGCCAGTTCATGGATGAGGCGCCGGGGGTGAAGTTGCAGTCGCTCACCGTGAGCCGCCGGCAAATGGCCACCGAGCTGGCCAGCGGCCGGCTGGACCTGGCCTGCGATGTGATGCTGGCGTTGCCGGAAGCCATCGAGCACCAGGCGGTGCTGCACGGCCCGCTGGTGGTGATGATGCGCGATTCTCACCCGCTGGCCGAAGGCATGGATCTGCCGGCCTACCTGGCCGCCCAGCATGTGCTGGTATCGTCCCGGCGCGAAGGGCCGGGGCTGGAAGATTTCGGCCTGGCCCGCCAGGGCTACCGGCGTCATATCCGCTTGCGGTGTCAGCATTATCAGGCGGCGCTCAGCACCGTGCAGCAAACCGACTTGCTGCTCACCATGCCCGCCAGCCTGGCCGGGCAGCTGCGGCGCCAGGGCCTGGTGCTCAAGCCGTTCCCCGGCGAACTGCCCGGCCTGGAAATGCACCTTTACTGGCACCGTGACCAGAGCGCTGACCCGGCGCACAGCTGGTTGCGCCAGCAAGTGCTGGCCCAGCTGCAAACCATGCAGAACGAAATCGAGCTAAGCGCGCCTTCGTTGTAGGTGCTTTGTCGGGTTACGGCTACGCCTCTCTGTGCCCTTGGGTGAACACGACCTACCTGAAACGCGGTCGAGTAGATACCGTCTCTCCCAATGAACCACAACCCCTCTCAAACGGGCTGTGGTTCATATTCTTTCTGGTGCGCCAGCACGCCGTAAGCGATGTGCACCAGTTTTCTCATGGCCGCGCCCAGCGCTGACATCTTTCGTTTGCCTGCAGCACACAGCCGTTGATATTGGCGCCGAATGCTGGGGTTATGCCGCATCGCCACAACGGC
>NZ_LWEZ01000340.1:0-1574 GCF_001634945.1 Alcanivorax sp. HI0044 | reverse complement strand
AGCCTCAAAGATGCCTCTCTGGAGACTTACCTGGCCAGCGAAGAAGCCCGGCGCAGCACCCAGCTGGCACTGGTGGCCCAGGTGGCGCAAAGCTACCTGACCCTGGTCAGCGACCGTCAGAATCTGGCCATCAGCCGTGAAACGGTCGCCGCGCAAGAGAATTCGCTGGCACTGATCCAGCGGCGCTTCGAAAGCGGGCTGGGCACAGAACTGGATGTACGACAGGCACAGATTGCCCTGCAAGGCGCCCGCGCCATCCAGGCCAGCTTTGAGCGCCAGGTCAGCCAGGATCACAACGCCCTGGCCGTATTGGTTGGCGGCCCCCTGCCCGCACTGGAGTCGGTGAACCTGAACAGCGACACGCTCTCCCTGGTGGCGCCGGTCCCGGAAGGGCTATCGTCCAGCCTCCTGACCCAGCGACCGGACGTGCAGCAGGCCGAGCATCAGCTACGTGCCGCCAACGCCAGCATCGGTGCCGCGCGAGCCGCCTTCTTCCCGAGTATTCAGCTCACCGGCGCCTATGGCAGCATGAGCAGCGAACTGTCTGGCCTGTTCGACAGCGGCTCCAAAGCCTGGTCGTTCAGCCCCAGTATTTCCCTGCCAATTTTCTCCGGTGGCCGCAACAAGGCCAATCTGGACCTGGCTGAAGTGCGCCAGGATCAGGCCGTGGCCACCTATGAAAAAGCCATTCAGACCGCCTTCCAGGAAGTGGCCAACGCCCTGCAGGCCCGCGATACCCTGGCCCGCCAGCAGCAGGCCCAACAGGCACTGGTCACCGCCACCGAGCAGTCCCTGACGCTCTCGCAGCAACGCTACGAGCAAGGCGCAGATGACTACCTTGCGGTGCTGGACGCCCAGCGCACCCTGCTCTCCGCCCGCCAGCAACTGGTGACGCTGAAGCTGCAGCAGCTGACCAATGAAACAGAACTGTATCGCGCACTGGGCGGCGGCTGGGAGGCACAACAGCCCACCCACGTGGCCAGCCGTTAGCGTGTTTTGAAAAATACAGACAAAGGTCGGGTTACGCCGCTACGCGGCTAATCCGACCTACGAAACAAAAGGGATAACACGGAAGGAAAACTACTCGCTGCGCAAACGGAAGGTTGCTTCGCCGAGGGCCAACAGCGTGTCCTTTTCATCGAACACTTCCATGGTGCTGTTGTAGATCCGGGTGCCACCGGCACGGCGGGTACCCACCGCGCGAACCAGACCTTTACTGGCCTGCCCGGTGAAGGTGGTGGTCATGGATAGGGTAACCGCCTTGCGAATGTGCATGGGGTCCGGGCTCCAGGTGCCGGCACAGGCCCCGGCCACATCCATCAGGGTCGCCAACACTCCACCATGAATGACACCGCCCAGATTCAAATGCCGGGTTTCGATCTGCAACCCCAGCACTGCCCTGCCCTCTTCCCATTCCAGGAAATGAAACCCCACCAGGGAGGGAAAACCCATATCAAAACGGGTATTGGCATCAGCCAGGGAAAACCCTTTGGAGGGCGGAACTGCACTCATACTCTCGCACTCATTGTTTGTTTTACCTGTGGCCCGGTACCACTGGTCCAGCGGTTCAGGCG
>NZ_LWEZ01000339.1:0-829 GCF_001634945.1 Alcanivorax sp. HI0044 | reverse complement strand
CCATCCATGTACAAGGTGTTGATGTTGAATGATGACTACACGCCGATGGATTTTGTGGTAGAGATACTGGAAGACTTCTTCAATCTGGGCCGTGAGCAGGCCACCCGTGTCATGCTCACCGTGCACACTGAAGGAAAGGCGGTGTGCGGGGTGTATCCCCAGGACATAGCCGAAACAAAAGCCACGCAAGTGGTGGAATACGCCCGGGAGAATCAGCATCCGCTGATGTGTCAGGTGGAACAGGCCTGATGCCCTTGCGGGCCCATGCAGTGAGGTAGCCTTATGCTCAGCAAAGAACTTGAAATGACGCTTAACGAGGCGTTTCGCCACGCACGTGGCCACCGTCATGAGTTTATGACCGTGGAGCATTTGCTGCTGGCGCTGCTGGATAACGAGGCGGCCGTCGAGGTCCTGCGTGCCTGTGCCGCAGACCTGGATGAATTGCGTGATGCGTTATCCCAGTTTATCGAGGACTCAACACCGCTGTTACCGGATACCGATCCGGAGCGCGACACCCAGCCCACACTGGGCTTTCAGCGGGTGTTGCAGCGTGCGGTATTCAGTGTGCAGTCTTCCGGCAAGAAGGAAGTGACCGGGGCCAATGTGCTGGTGGCCATCTTCAACGAACAGGAAAGCCAGGCAGTCTATTTTCTTAACTGTCAGGACATTCACCGCCTGGATATCGTTAACTTTATTGCCCACGGTATTTCCCAGATTCAGGATGCAGAGCCGTCCATCGAGACCGAGCAGGACATGGAAGCGGGCGCGGAAGGCGCCCCGGCCAGCGCGCTGGACAATTACGCCACCAACCTGAACGAAATGGCCCGTG
>NZ_LWEZ01000338.1:0-868 GCF_001634945.1 Alcanivorax sp. HI0044 | reverse complement strand
GGCCGAATTCAAAGAAGCCGTCCAGTCGGCCGGCGGCCAGCCAGGCCAGGTCCAGGGCGGCGGAACCGGGCCGACGCAGACCGGCGGTGGAGGCGGCGATATCCGCGAACATGCCCAGATAGGCGTCCATGTGCGGGGCCTGGTCCTTGCGGAACGGGAAACCCGTACCGATCAGGCAGCCTTCCAGGCTGGCTCGATTGGTACAGCGAATACGGCGGCCATTGAGAGCGGCGCCACGGCCACGGCTGGCGGTGAATTCTTCGTCGCGGTTGGGATCGTAAATGACCGCATGCTCGATTTTGCCTTTGAATTTGAGGGCAATGGAGACGCAGTACTGGGGGAAGCCATGGATGAAGTTGGTCGTGCCGTCCAGTGGGTCGATGATCCACTGGTAGTCTTTACCGTCGCCACTGCCTTCGATAACACCGGATTCCTCAGCCAGAATACTGTGGTCCGGGTAGGCCTTGCGAATCACATCGATGATGCGCGCTTCTGCAGCGCGATCCACTTCGGTGACGAAGTCGTTCATGCCCTTTTTCGTGACAGACACGGGATCACTGCTTTCAGCAGCTCTGCGAATCAGATTTCCCGCCTGACGGGCGGCTCGCAGGGCGATATTCACTTGCGGCGCATGCATGGCATCTATCCTCAATATGACGTGTGGCGTAACGGCTAGGAGCCTGTGAAGAACGCCTTGTGTGCTCAGCGTGGTCTGAAGCGTGCAGTTGTTGTGTCTTGTCTCGACGGGCAGGGTGGTTCCCTTCCCTAGAGGCAAGGCGCAGCAAATGGGCGCTTCAGACCACGCTGAGCACACAAGGCGTTCTTCACAGGCTCCTAGCCGTTACGCCACACGTCATATTGAGGATAG
>NZ_LWEZ01000337.1:0-763 GCF_001634945.1 Alcanivorax sp. HI0044 | reverse complement strand
GCACAGGCCCCCGGCAGCCCCCACACCCTGCGCTTTTTTGCTCCACCGGGCGAACCCGGCCCGATTCAGGTCAGCGTCTCCCCCTATACCGGCGAGGTGCTTGCGATTCGCACCTGGGGCGACTACCTGATGACCTGGATCTACAGCCTGCATTACACCCTGTTGTCCGGCGAAATTGGCGAGATTGTGGTTGGCGTGCTTGGCCTGTGCTTGCTCGGTTTCTGTCTGACCGGCGTTTACCTGTGGTGGCCCACCGGCAAGCGCAAGGGAAAGTGGCGTCGCAACCTGACCATTAAACGGAGCGGCGGCACCTACCGATTACACTTTGATCTGCACCAGGTCATCGGCATCTATTTTCTCCCGGTACTGCTGGTGGTCGCCTTTTCCGGGGTCACCCTGATATTCCCGACCCAGGTGGCGGCACTGGTGGGTGCCATGCTCCCGCTGGAAAAGCGCCCCTCGCCTTCGTCAACGCTACCGGACAGCCCGGGCACGCCCTCTATTTCCCCGCAGCAATCACTGGATATTGCCCGCACCGTTTTCCCACAGGCACCGCTGATCCGCCTTGATTTCCCCCGCAGTGAAACCGGCAGTTATTCGCTGGCTTTCAACCGGGACGGAGAACCCTGGCAGCATTACGGCGCCAGCCGCATCTGGGTAGACCAGTACAGCGGCGAGGTACTGGCGGTATGGGACGCCCCCAATGTGGCCGCCGGCAGCCAGCTCATGACCTGGCAGTTCCCGCTCCACAATGGTGATGCCC
>NZ_LWEZ01000336.1:0-17563 GCF_001634945.1 Alcanivorax sp. HI0044 | reverse complement strand
TGCGTCGATAGGCGCTATCGCGCTGGAACGCGATGTCCAGATTGCGTTCGTTGGCGATATTCAGGAAGGCGGCACGCATGGCCTCGCCGTCTTGGGGCTCGCCGCGCACGGAAATTTCGATACAGGCGCGGCTGTCCTGATTGAGCGCCTCGCCTTCCAGATGTACGCGCCCGGACAGCCGGGCAATGCTGTCGATGTTGAGTCCGTTGTCAGCCACGGTGGTGGTCACATCGGCCAGCTGCTCGGCGGTGATCTTGCGCGCCAGCAGGGTAATGATGTGGCGGTCCTTGCCCTGGCCGGCTACCCACTCTTCGTAGCGGTCTTCGTCGATGGGCCGGAAGCGCACATTGATGTTCAGCTTGTGTGCTTCGAACAGCAGGTCTTTGAGTACCGATGAGGATTCCGCATCCGGCGGGGTTTCTACCAGTATGCCCAGTGACAGGGTGTCGTGGATAACGGCCTGGCCGATATCCAGAACATTGAGCCGGTAACGGGCAAGAATGCCCGTGAAGGCGGCGGTCAGGCCGGGCCGGTCATTACCAGATACCTGGATCAGAATGATCTCGCGCACGCGTGGGCTCCCAGTTGCAGAAGATAAAAAGTGCCAGAAGGTAAAAAAGCGTTAGATCGTCGGCGCTATCTTTGCCCCGAAACGGCGTAAGAGTAGCAGAAATGGTGGCTTGAGAGGCAGGTTCTTGTGCCTGGCCAGGTTCCCCAACGACAGGCGACTACGCCAATTGGGTCAAGTCCTGCCTGGCCGGGCGCGGTATACTGCGCCGCAGTCTCAACGGTCAAGAATACGGAAAGCAAAGTTATGTCACTGTGGGAGCAATGGCGGCCATGGATCCGGCAGCAGCGGAGCCTGCTGCGCGAGCTGATTCTTATGCTGTTGGCCATGCTGGTGGTCGGCGTCTATTTCCTTGAGCACTTTTCTGCCGGCCTGGAGCAGGAGCGTAAAGTGCAGCTGCAAGCGTTGGCGCAGCAGACGGCTCGCCGTGCGGCGGAAGCGTTGGCCAGTGAGGACTCCATCAGCATTAATCTGATTGGGCGGGAAACCGTGCAGCTGAAACCGGTGCTGGGGATTCGCTTCGAGGATACCTCCGGGGAGCAGGTCGGCGCCGCAGGGGAAAAGGCTTCCCCCTTGCGAGTGACCGTGCCGGCAGCGCTCCCCGATGGTGAGCTGGCGGGCACCCTGACCTTGCTGGGTGACAATACGTTGCTGCCGCGCAAACAGATCGAAGCGGGTTTTGTGCTGGCAGTGCTGTGCCTGTTGTTGTTACGAGTGGCGGCTGCGCTGATACAGCAGCGCCTGCAGCCGCCCGCGCAGGATGAGCCTGATGTATCCGCCCCGAGGGTGCCCCAGGAGTCGCCACATCATGATGCGCCGTTCCCGCCGATAGTCCGCTCGCCTGTGCCGGACGGCGCAGAGATGCAGGCCCAGTTACGCCTCAGCATTGTGAACTTCGCGCATATCCGGCAGCGCTACACGGAAGAGGTGTTGAAAGAGGTGCTGGCGGAGTACCAGCAGTTGCTGGATCAAGTGGCGGCACTGTATGACGGCCACCAGGGGCCGGTGATTGGTGAGCAGGCGGGGTTGTATTTCTATCAGGGGCCGGCATCACGCGCCGCGTTTTCCGCCCTGTGTGCTGGCCTGCTGTTCCTGAGAGTGGTGCGGCTGCTGGCGCCGCAGCGCAAACAGGCGGGCAAGATCTCTTTGGAATTCAAGGCATTGGTGACGGCGGACCCGGATCAGGAAGAAGCCTGGGCCCTGTGTGTGGCGGGTGTGCCGGGGCGTCTCAATGTGCCTGACAGCCAGCTGACCGTGGCCGAGCTGGATGTGAAAGCGCTATACCAGCCAGAGAAAGCCCAGGTGGTTTGTGCGGGTGACCACCGGGTGCGTTTGCAGCCGGTGGAACAGTTGGCCCACCGTTACCAGGCGCTGTTACGCACTCAGGCGGAGACCTTGCTGTCCGATGACGGAGGCAGGGTCGAGCCCAGCAGGTAGTTGTGCATGGCCTGTTGCACGTCCCTGTTCAGGGCGGCGATGCCGGTGTTCCCGAACAGGCGATTGAATTCCAGAATGTAGGGATGGCCATCCACCATGGCCACGTCGAACCCGGCGTGGTTGATGTTCAGATAACGGGCCAGCCCTTCCACCAGTGACAGTGCGTTGCCTGGCACCGGCAGGTCGGTGCGCACCCGGCCACCCTGGCTGACGTTATTGAGAAAGCCGGAACCCTCCCGCCAGTAGCTGGCCACCACGCTGTCTCCGACCACGACAATGCGCAGGTCGCGCACGATGGGCAGTAATTTCTGTACGTACAGAACGGTTTCGCGGGCGGCATAGTCCTGTAACTGTTGCCGGTTTTCGATCAGGTAGACACCCATGCCCTGGCTGGAGCGCACCGACTTGGCCACAAACGGAAAGCGCCATTGATCGAGAATCTGGCCGATGCCGTATTTGTCCGATGAGGTGATCAGGGTTTCGGGCACATGGTCCGGGCAGGCCGTTTGCAGGGCGCGAGTCATCTCCACCTTGTCGTGACCCAGGTGGTAACTGCACAGGCTGGGAAAAATCGGCCGCTTGAGCACGTAATGCAGGCTGTTGATCTGCCAGTAACCGGGGAATAGCAGCCAGTCCGCCGCCGCGAGTTCGTCGCGGTGCTGATGCATATGCTCCGGTTTGATATAACGCACACCGGGGAGCCCGAGGGTGCGGAAAGGATCGAAAGTAATCAGTTTCACTATAGGGATTCCGACCGAGGTTCGCTTTTTTAATCGCCTTTGACCGGCTGGTCAAGCGTCTTTGTCGTTATTCGCCCTTGGCAGGTGGGGGCGCGCCCGCTAGCCTTGCCCGACTATAAATACGATTGGGAGAGCTGTCGTGACGATGCCGACACTGGAAAGTGATCTGGTTCTGGTGAACAACACCGAATCAGTGATGGAAATTACCCTGAACCGTCCGGACAAATTGAATGCGCTGACCAGTGCCATGTACCGGGATTTGGTCAAGCTGCTGGCCACTGCAGAGCAAAGTGATGATATTCACGTGGTGCTGTTCCGGGGTGAAGGCAAGTCCTTCAGTGCCGGTAACGACCTGGTGGATTTCCTGAATGCCAAGCCCGGTGAAGCGGGGGAGGCTGCCCATTTCATTCAGGCCATCCACGATTTCCCCAAGGTTGTCGTTGCGGCCGTGCAGGGCAACGCGGTTGGTGTGGGCACTACCATGCTGTTGCACATGGACCTGGTGGTGGCCTCCGAGGATGCCAAGCTGATCACGCCGTTTGTGGACCTGGGCGCCGTACCGGAAGCGGGTTCCGCCAAGCTGCTGCCAGCCTGGATCGGCTATCAGCGCGCAGCGCGCATGCTGCTGCTTGGTGAACCGATGCTGGCCGCAGAAGCGCTGGAAATCGGGCTGCTGGCCAAGGTTGTGGCGCGTGAAGAGCTGGACGCGACGGCCCGCAATCTGGCGGCGACACTGGCGAAAAAACCGCCTCGTGCCCTGCAGGCGAGCAAGCGGCTGATGCGTGAGTCCATCAACAAGCCTTTGCACCAGGTGGTGAAAGAAGACCTGGCACTGTTCGGGGAAATGCTCCAGGGCGACGAAGCCAAGGCGGTGATCGCGGCCATGGTGAGTAAGAGCAAGTAAAGGCAGCTGCGAGCTACCAGCTTCGAGCTGCGAGGCGCGGGTTGGGGTATCAGGTGCTGAGAGGTTGGTGTTCGCGTTCGAGCGCGGGGTGCGGTCAATCCTGGTATCTGTGTTCGTAGGGTGGAAATTGGCGTGAGCCAATCTCCGCCATTCAGCCCTGCAGTTTGTTCTTGAATGCGGCTCCGGTGCGCGGGCACTGCATCGCCGTAACAGCAGCCCTTTCCCGCGTCTCGTCGCTCGAGGCTAGTGGCTCGGAGCTACAACACCCCCGCATCCAGTCCCGCCGCCAGATACATTCCCAGTTCTTCCACTTCGGCCTCGAAGTTGTCCTGCCATTCCCCTTTGAGTACTTGTGGGTCCTGTACCCAGTTCCAGCGTAACCCGGTGACAATGGTTTCCACCGCCCGGCGGGTGCCGGTACCGTCATGGCCGGCGCGAATGTACAGGGCGCAGGGCAGGCCCTGTTTCTCTTCCAGTACGGCGTAGTAAGTGCGGTCAAAAAAGTCTTTCAACGCACCGCTCATATAGCCCAGATTTTCCGTGGTGCCGAGCAGGATGGCATCACAGGCCATCACATCTTCAGGGCCGGCTTCCAGTGGTGCCTTCACGGTGACCGAGACGCTCTCGATATCCTCGTGCCCGGCGCCACGGGCGGCGGCATCGCGGAGTTTTTGCGTATTCGGTGACGGGGCGTGGGCGACGATCAGCAGGTTTTTCATGGTCTCGTAATTCAACGCGGTTGATGGAGTCAGCATATCAGCTACGAGCGGCCGGCTTGTAGGCGTGGTGGGTTGAGTTGAAAGTTTAAAGTTTAAACGCGAATCAGGCCGTCGATGTCTGTAATGCCGCGCCCGCGTTCCCCGGTAATGGCGCGGGCACGGACTCTCCAATACAAAAACCTATCTCGCGCTTTTCAACTTTAAACTTTGAACTTTCAACTGCTCCTCACGTCTCCACATAATTCAGCGGCAAGGCTGCCGTATCCACCACCCGCCGCATCACAAAGCTGGAATGCACACCGCTGACGCCTTCGATCCGGGTGATCTTGTTGAGCAGGAAGTGCTGGTAGCCGTCGATATCGGGCACTACCACTTTCAGCAGGTAATCGGCTTCCTGCCCGGTGACCAGGTAACACAGTTGTACTTCCGGGTAACTGGCCACCTTCTCTTCAAAATTGGCGAAGCGCTCCGGTGTGTGGCGGTCCATGCTGATCTGGATCATCACGGTCAGGTCCAGTCCCAGCTTGCGGGCATCCAGCACCGTTTCCCGCTTCACAATAATGCCGGCGGACTCCAGCTTTTGGACCCGCCGGGAGCAGGGTGAAGGCGATAGCCCTACGGTTTCCGCCAGTTGTTGGTTGCTGAGCCCGCCGTTGTGCTGCAGCGCATCGAGAATACGCAGGTCGGTGCGATCCAGTTTTGCCAGTTCGGAGCTGCTCATGGGGTTTTTCTCTCTTATTTGGTGGTTTTGCGCAATTATCTTGCTCATAAGGCCGAAAATGGGTGAAGAAAGCAAGCACATTGCGCGTCCTGCGCCGTAAAGTATCTCTCGTAGGGCGATGACGCAGACAGCCACAAGCCGGATGCCTCTCTTGACCGCTACCGGTGCCTATCGGCGCCTTGATCGAGACCCGAGATCACACATGGAGTTGTTAGCCGCCAAGCAGTAACCCTGGGAGCGTCGGTTAGTAATTCAGCCTGGGGGGCAGCTTCTGCCCCTTTTTACTTTGAGGATTCGACATGAGCTTTGATCACACCAAGTACCAGCCATTTCCTGTTATCGACAAGCCCGACCGTCGCTGGCCCAACCAGCGTATCGAGAAAGCCCCGCTGTGGGCGGCGGTAGACCTGCGCGATGGCAATCAGGCGCTGATCAAACCCATGTCCGTGGCCCAGAAACGCCAGTTCTTCCAGATGTTGGTGGAGCTGGGCTTCAAGGAAATCGAGGTGGGCTTTCCCTCCGCCAGCCAGATTGATTTTGATTTCTGCCGGGCACTGATCGAGGAAGATCTGGTGCCCGACGATGTGCATATCCAGGTGCTTACCCAGGCCCGCGAGGAATTGATTGCGCGGACCTTCGAGTCCCTGAAAGGGGCAAAGAACGCCATCGTGCATATCTACAACGCCACCTCGCCCACGTTCCGTGAGCAGGTGTTCAACGTGGACAAGGCCGGTTGCAAGGCCATTGCCGTGCGTGCCGCTGAATGGGTGCGCGATTGCGCGGCCAAACAGCCGGAAACCCACTGGAGCTTCCAGTATTCTCCGGAAACCTTCAGTGCCACCGAAACCGATTTCGCCATCGAAGTCATCGATGCGGTGAACAACGTGTGGCGTCCGGATCAGGGCCAGCGGGTGATCATCAACCTGCCCGCCACCGTGGAAGTGAGTACTCCCAATGTGTTCGCCGACCAGGTTGAGCTGGTGCATGACAAGATTCAGTATCGCGATGACGTGATTATCAGTGTCCACACCCATGACGACCGTGGCTGTGGCGTGGCCGCTGCCGAGATGGCGGTGATGGCCGGGGCGGATCGTGTCGAGGGTACCTTGTTGGGTAACGGCGAGCGTACCGGCAACATGGATTTGGTCACCGCCGGCATGAACCTGTACAGCCAGGGGATTGATCCACAGATCGACTTCTCACGGATGAAAGAAATTGTGGCATTGGTGGAGGAGATTACCGACATCCAGACTCACCCTCGCCATCCCTATGCGGGGGATCTGGTGTTCAGTGCTTTTTCCGGTAGCCATCAGGATGCCATTCGCAAATGTCTGGCCCGTTATCAGGAAGGGGATATCTGGACAGCGGCCTACCTGCCGATTGACCCGGCCGATGTGGGACGGCGTTACGAGGAAGTGGTGCGCATCAACTCCCAGTCCGGCAAGGGCGGGGTCGCTCACGTGCTGGAGCGGGATTTCGGTATCGACTTGCCCCGTTGGTTGCAGCAGGAGCTGGCTGGCGTGGTGCAGGGCGATGCGGAAGAAGACGGCGGCGAGATCACCAGCGAGCGGGTGCATCGTCGTTTCAATAGCGACTATCTGAACGTCCCCATGGGCTGGGTGTTGCGCTCTTACGACCTGAACCGCAGTAACGAACAGGTGCAGGCGCAGATCAGTATTGGTGATGACAGCCAGCCGGTGACATTGTTGTCCGGCCGTGGAGACGGCGCCATGTCGGCACTGGTCGATGCCCTGAATCGGCGCATTGGCGGCGAGGTGAAAGTGGTGTCGTTCGATGAATACTCGTTGGGCGATAACACCGAAGCCAATGCCATGGCCTGTGTGCGCGTGCAGGTAGGCGACACCACCCAGAGTGCCGTGGCCATGGCGGCGGACACTACCGCTGCTGCCTTGCAGGCGATTCTGTCTGCGGTGGGCCGGGTGCAACAAGCTAGTGAGCAGTTAGCGGCAAATAGTTAAAGAGTCCCTGAGGCACGCCCAATATCCCTGATTTTCTGTGGGAAGCGATGCTTGCATCGCGAAGAAGCCGGGGCGCAGGGTTCACGTTGTCCGTCGGGTTGCGCCTTTAAGGCTAATCGGACCTGCAGGCTAGATGTCTTCGTCATGCAAGCATGACTTCCCACGACCCGGTGCTATTTTGATGACGTTGTGCGAAGCGCGGCTTTCATGGTGAGGGGCCTTGAGCATGAGGCGATTCAGTCCCATTAGGTGCCGTCGCCATTCTGCTTAGGCATGTCAGATTAACCCAGAAAGGCACTCAGCATTCGCCCGAGTAATTGACGGGCATCTTCAAAGCGCTGCGGGTCACCAAGCAGCGCTTCGCGGCTTTCCACCCAGCGGCCGGGAGTCAGGTCCTCCGGGCAGGCGTCGCACAGTGCTTGTGCATTGCCGTTCTCCAGTTCCAGATGAAATTGCAGGGCCAGCACGTTATCCCCGTAACGGAAGGCCTGGTTGCGGCAGCCTTCACTTTCCAGTAAATGCACGGCGCCGTTGGGGATGGCAAAGGTGTCGCCGTGCCAGTGCAGGACGGTTGGTGCGTCTGCAAACAGTCTGCCCACACTGTCATTTTTCCCGGCTGGTGTGGGGTAGACCGGAAACCAGCCGATTTCCCTTTCCGGGTTGCTGCTTACCGGGGCGCCCAGCACCCGGGCGATCAGTTGTGCGCCCAGACAAATGCCCAGCACCTTTTTCCCCGCTGCGATGCTCTCGCGGATCAGCGCTTTTTCTGCACTCATCCAGGGAAAGCGGGGGTCGTCATCGGCCCCCATGGGGCCACCCATGACCACCAGCACATCAAAATCCGCCGGGGCGGGCAGGGCGTCGCCAGCGAATAACAGCGAGTGCCGAATGCTGATGTCCCGCTCCTGAAACCAGGTTTCCATGGCGCCCAGTTGTTCAAAGGGAACATGGGACAGGTAATGAACACGCATGGCGATTTCCCTTTTTGCGGTTTACTCAATCCGTGTCGTGCTACAGATAAATGGCCTGAAAACTGGCCACTGCTTCATCGTCTTTATCAAACAGGGTGAGCAGCTCGCCGTCGATGCGGAAGTGGTCGCTGGCCTTGAGCGCGTCGAGGTAGCGGTTTTCGATAGCGCTGGTCGGGCATGCCTTGCGTGTAGTTGCCAGATCGGGCAGCGCCAGCTGTTGGCCGTCGCGCTGGTAGGAGCCGTTCAGGCTGTTGCAGCTGCCATGGCCTTTGACCTTGCTGTCATCGTTGAAGGTGAGAAACGGCACCTGTGCCGCACTGCCCAGAATAATGCGATCCGTCTCCAGGTGTGTCAGTTGCCAGCGGGTGTGGGTCAGTTCGGCGGTGGGCAGTTGGCAGTTCTCCATGCCCGGTTCCAGGTTGAAGCTTTCCACGATAAGAGCGGCTTCGGTGCTGCCTTCCTGGGTGCCGGGCACTTTGCGCACCAGGCCGCTGACGGTGGCCACGCGGGGCTGTTGCGGGTAGCGGATGCCGTTGTCGTAGGCGGTCAGCAGGTCGTCGCTTTGCGGGCCGCGAATCAGCAGGCGCCGGTCGCTGTTGCACAGGGTGAAGGTGTCACGGTGTTGTCCGGGCTTGCCACGGGTGATGGCGCCACGCAGGGTTTCGCTGTCCGTCATTACCTCGGTGAGTGGCAGGGTGACATCGGCAAAGCCGTGTTTTTTGCGCTTCAGCGTGATGGCGTCGGACTGATAGAAGAGGCCGCCGTCGGCCAGGATCTGACTGATGATCTGGTATTCATGGTCTGCTTTCAGGTTGTCGGGGAGGTAGTACAGGCGAAAGGGCATGGTATCGGTGTCTTCATCCAGGCGAATCAGACGCTTGGCGACAAGTTGGGCGCCGGGTGTGCCGGTCTCTATCTGGTTGTCCAGCAGGGCGACGGTGAGCACGGCATTATCCGGCAGTTCGCTGTCCTGTGAACGTGTAGCGGTGCCACTGATATGGGCCACGGCGTTGTTGGCACGCTGATAGTCGCCATGGAACAGTAGCGGGGCGGCGTCTTCGTTATCCGTCTGGGCATCAGCAGAGGGCTTGGTCGTTTCGTCGTCGCCGGTCGTCGCTTGCGAGTCTTCCTGGCTTGGCGCTGCGCTGCTCAGAGTAAGAGTGTCATCGTGTTGCTGGCCTGTGGCGGTGGCCAGAGTGACCCGCTGTTCCTGATTGTCCAGGTAGTGGAACGTGAGGGTGTCATCCTGTTGCTGCCAGCGTAGCCCTTGCAGATTGTTGTCCATGGGCAGGTACAGGTCGCCGCCGGCTTCCAGCACCAACACCTGGTGTTCGTTTTGCCACACGCCGGTGATGCCATTGGCGTTATCGTTGCCGGCAGGGGCGGCCTGGGTGTTGTCATTGTCGCTACAGCCCAGCAGGGCGAGGCCGCTAAAACACAGGGCGGCAAAGGGGACGGCATACTGCTTCATTGCGTGTTTCCTTCGGGGGGCGCAGGTTCAGGCGGCGGCAGGGTGACGGTTCCCGGGTCGGGAATGCGTACCAGCGCCATTTGCGCCTGAATCCATTGAGCCCGTTGTTGTACGTAGTCGGTGGGGCCTTTGAAATCATAAAGATTGGGGCGTGGCAGCATGGCGGCCAGCTGGGCTGCCTGCAGGGGCGAGAGCTGCGCGGCGCTGACCTGAAAATAATGTCGGGCGGCGGCTTCGGCGCCATAAATCTGGTGCCCCCACTGGGCCACATTCAGGTAGAGCTCCAGGATGCGACGTTTGCTCAGACCGATTTCCAGCATCAGGGCAATCACCGCTTCCTGCGCCTTGCGGGTATAGGTACGCTCGCCGGACAGGTACAGGTTCTTGGCCAGTTGCTGGGTAATGGTGGAGCCCCCGGCCACCGGCTTGCCCGCTTCCATATTACGCTTCAGGGCATAGCGGATGCCTTCCCAGTCGAAGCCGGTGTGCCGGGTGAAATGGGCGTCTTCGGATATCAGTACGGCCCGTTTCAGGTAATCGCTGATCTGATCGTAATCGCGCCAGTACTGCTGCACCTTGCCCTGCTCCTGGGCGCGGTGCATATAAGCGCTGTTGTCCGGGTTGTGGTGTTGCAGGCGTAACACCTGGCCCAGATACCAGAGCTGGGCCAGGGCCGCGGCCACAAACAGCAGGGCCAGACACTGTAGCAGGCGTCGTTTAAACGTCATGATCGTCGCTGACCAGGTCAGCTTTGCTTCTCCCTGGGGCTTCTGGGACACCCGGACACGGTAGGAACCGGGAACCCCTGTAACAGGCCCCAATTGTCGGTGAAAGTTCCGGCTTTGTCAGGTGATGCTGGCCACGGAGCAGCAGGGCGTCCAAAAAGTGAACAGAGGGTGAAAAATCAGGGGCTCCCTCAGAAAAACCATAATAATGGACGAATGCTATGCAGGGTGTGCTGATTGGGGCCGTTACCGTTGCGGTGGTGTTGCTGGGTGCACTGTTTTTTCAGCGTAGCCGGGCGATGCTGGCCCAGGTAAAAGACAGTGAAATTCGCTTTCGGCTGGCGATGAAGCATTCCTCCATCGGCATGGCGTTGCTGAGCCCCAAGGGGGAGTGGCAGGCGGTGAATCATGCCTTGTGTGACTTGGCAGGCTACGACGAAGCGGGGCTGCTGAGCACCTCCTTTCAGGATATTTCCCACCCGGATGATCTGCTCAAGAGCCGGGGGATGCTGGCGGACCTGTTGGCCGGAGACATCACCGGATACTCACTGGAACAGCGCTTTATCACCCGTCGTGGCGATGATCTCTGGGTGCGCCTGTCGGTATCGGCGGTGCGTGTCGAGGGGCAGGTCAGTTATTTGATTGCCCAGGTAGAAAATATCCATGCTGCCAGGCTGTCGGAACAGGCGCTGCAGGAGAGCCGCCAGCGCCTGCAAATGGCCCTGGAAGTGGGTGGCGTGGGTATCTGGCAATACAGCCCGCAGAGCGGTGTGTTGTTCTGGGATGAACGCATGTACGAGCTGTACGGGGTGCAGCCCGGCGCGCCCGGCGATGGCACCTTGCAGATCTGGCGTGATCAGGTGCATCCGGACGATTACCCGGACATCAACGCGGCGTTCCAGCGCGTTATCGCGGGTGAGGGGGACCTGGACACAGAATTTCGGACCCTGCGTCCCGGCGGTGAAATTCGGCATATCCGCGTGCGGGCAGAAACCGTGATGCGCTCTGACGGCGCGGAGACACTGGTGGTGGGCACCAATTGGGATGTGACGGCAGAAAAGGGCATGCAGCAGTCCCTGGCCCATGAGAAAGAGCGCCTGCGCGTTACCCTGACCTCTATTGCCGATGGTGTGGTGGCGACGGATGAGATCGGGCGGGTGACCTTTATGAACCCGGTGGCTGAGTCGCTCACCGGCTGGCGTGAAGCGGAAGCGGAAGGGTTGCCGGTGGGCGATATTCTGATGCTCAGTGACGACAACGCCACGATACCGGTCCCCAACCCGATTAACGTGGCCCTGAGCGGGGGCGATGTGTGTTTTCTGCGCGAAGGCAGCATGCTGCAAAGCCGCGATGGCAGCCGCTACGAAATTCAGGATTCCGCGGCGCCGCTTAAATCGGCGGATGGCCAGGTGACCGGGGCGGTGATGGTGTTTCGGGATGTGACCTCCCGGCGGGCCATGCAGAAGAAGCTGCGCTACCACGCCACCCACGATGCCCTGACTGGCCTTACCAATCGCCGGGAGTTTGAGAATACCTTGCAGGAATCCCTCGACGAGCCGGGGACGGAACACAGCATGCTGTGCTTTATCGACCTGGACCGCTTCAAGGTGGTGAACGACACTGCTGGCCATGTGGCAGGAGACGCCTTACTGCGCGAATGCGCCCGGGTGATCGGCCGGCAGGTGCGCGAGGGCGATGTGGTGGCCCGGCTGGGCGGTGACGAATTCGGGCTGCTGCTGCGCCATTGTCCGGCACAGCGGGCGATCCAGATTGCTGAACGGCTAATCGGTGCACTGGGCGATATCCGTTTTGCCTGGAAGGAATCGCTTTACGATGTTGGCGCCAGCGCCGGGCTGGTGCAGCTGGACGCCAACGTGATCACCGTGGAAGAGGCCATGAGCCGGGCGGATGTGGCCTGCTATGCCGCGAAGCATCGGGGCCGAAACCAGGTGTCGGTGTACACCCCGGACGACAGTGAGGCGTCCCGCCGCCACCTGGAATTACAGATGGCCGCGGGGCTGCGTGAATCGCTGGAATCGAACCGTTTCCTGCTCTACGCCCAGGAGATTCGCCCCATTGATGCCAGTACGGAGCCGTCGCATTACGAGGTATTGCTGCGCCTGCGCGACCGCAATGGCGATATCCTCAACCCGGGCTCGTTCATTCCCGCCGCAGAGCGCTACCAGATGATGCCGCACATCGACCGCTGGGTACTCACCCAGCTACTGGTGACCCTCAGCGACGAGCTGGCCGCGCTGCCGCAGCTGAATATCGCCATTAACCTGTCGGCCACCTCCCTGGATGATCCGACCTTTATGCCGTTCCTGGAGTCCCTGCTGAGCAAGACCTCACTGTCACCGGAGCGGCTCACCTTTGAGATCACCGAAACCACGGTGGTGAATCAATTATCCTCGGCCAGTGATTTACTCGGGCGTATTCGTGAACAGGGTTGCAAGGTGGCGCTGGACGATTTCGGCAGTGGTTTCAGTTCGTTCAGTTACCTGAAACACTTCCCGGTGGATTTCATCAAGATTGACGGCAGCTTTGTGCGCAACCTGCTGCACTCCAGCGTGGACCGTACCATTGTGGAATCCATCAACGAGGTGGCGCATCGGTTGGGCGTGAAAACCGTGGCCGAATACGTGGAAGAGCACGCGCTGATCGGGGTGCTGGAGGAGGCCGGGGTAGACTTCGTCCAGGGCTATGCCATTGGCCGGCCACAACCACTGAACGCGTTGTTTGAGCAGCAACACCGGGATGTGGGCGCTGCGCGTGGCGCGGAGGTTGTGGCGCGCGGCCGGTGAGGCTGGGGCGGCTGCCGCTGCCGTGATCAGGGTTCGTTTTTGCCCGGTGTCGTCAGTTTTTTGTTCTGCTTCCAGCGGTCCAGTTCGCGGGTCATGGACGGCTGTGTGGTTTCTTCCTGCAGCTCCAGTGCCCGCTTCTGCAGTCGGCCTTCGGCGTTATCCGTGCCGCCTGCCCCGCCTTTTTTCAGGCCGGTTTGGGGCACGCTGGTAAGGCCGTCGTAATCCACCCCGTACTGGTAATCTTCCTCGTAGACGTCATCCCCGCGAATGTAGTCGTAATCACTGCCAGACGCCGGGGCAGCGGTGCCCGCCGCAATCATCATCCAGCCCGTGGCCAGTGCCAGCTGGCGCCATCCTGTGCTTTTCATGAAGGCCTCCTGCTCTGTGCGTCTTCACATGGGACAGGGCGGCAGCGGTGGGGTTCCTGATTCCGGGCGCTACTGGCGGGTCGATGGAGCGCATTAGGTATTGCCTATCGCTGCAATGAAAGTATCCAAATTTACCAATCGCCGCAAAAAACGCATTCTTACTTCCGACGAAACGTTAACCCAATCGTTTTACCGATAACTTAGGGAGTCTTGGAAACATGGCACTGATTAATAGCGAGATCCAACCGTTCAACGCCACCGCATTCAAGCAGGGCGAATTTGTAGAGATTTCTGACGCCGACGTAAAAGGCAAGTGGGCGATTTTCTTCTTCTATCCCGCTGACTTCACCTTCGTTTGCCCCACCGAGCTGGGCGACGTGGCTGACAAGTACGAAGAGCTGCAGCAAATGGGCGTGGAAGTGTTCTCTGTGTCCACAGACACCCACTTCACCCACAAGGCATGGCACGACACCTCCGACACCATCGGCAAGATCAACTACTACATGGTGGGCGACCAGACCGGCACCATCACCAACAACTTTGAAGTGATGCGTGAAGGCCAGGGTCTGGCAGATCGTGCGACCTTCCTGGTCGATCCGGATGGCATCATCCAGGCCATGGAAATCACCGCTGAAGGTATCGGCCGTGACGCTGACGACCTGCTGCGCAAGGTGAAAGCCGCTCAGTATGTGCGCAACCACCCCGGCGAAGTGTGCCCGGCAAAATGGAAAGAAGGCGAAGCCACTCTGGCCCCGTCTCTGGACCTGGTTGGCAAGATCTAAATAGTCGGCCGGAAGTCTGACGTCGGAAGTCTAACGCTAAAACCAGCTTGGTTTTGCGTCCGACGTCAGACCCCCGACGTCCGACTGATTAATGCTTTAGCTCCACAACCCGAATTTTCTCCGTCACTGACGACTGAATCTGGAACAAGGGAAGACTCATGCTCACGAATGAAATTTTGCAGGCTCTCAAGGGCTACGCCGCCAACATGCAGAAGAAAGTCACTTTCGTGCTGCAGGAAGGCACCCACGACAAGCGCGATGAACTGGTCAGCTTTCTCTCCGACATCGCTGGTGTCAGTGACAACCTGGCGTTCGAAGAACGCGATACGGGCGACACCCTGCGTAGCCCGATCAGCTTTCTGCTGGAAGCGGATGGAGAAGACACGGGCATCCGTTTCTCCGGTATTCCCGCAGGTCACGAATTCAATTCCCTGGTGCTGGCGTTTCTGCATGCATCCGGGACAGATATCAAGCTGGACGACAGCCTCCAGCGCATGGTCGCCAATGCCAAAGGCGACATGCATTTCGAAGTGTTTATCAGCCTGAGCTGTCATAACTGCCCGGACGTGGTTCAGGCCCTGAACCAGTTCGCCTTGTTGAACCCGAATATCACCACCGAAATGATTGATGGCGGCCTGTTTCAGGACGTGGTCAATGAGCGCGATATTCAGGGCGTGCCGAGTGTGTACCTCAACGGTGAGCTGTTCGCCAACGGCAAGGTCACCGCCGCCGAGCTTATCGACAAGCTGCTGGAGCACGACCCCGGCATCGCGCAGGCTGGCGCTGGTGAAAAACTGCCGCTGCAGGACGTCACCGTGATCGGTGGTGGCCCGGCCGGTGTGTCTGCGGCCATCTACAGCGCCCGTAAAGGCCTCAAGGTCACCCTGATCGCCGATCGCATCGGTGGCCAGGTGAAAGACACCATGGACATCGAAAACCTGATCTCCGTGAAGAAAACCACCGGCCCGGAATTGTCCGGTGCGCTGCAGGCGCACATGAACGAGTACGACGTCACCGTGAAAGAACACCTCAAGGTGGCCCGCGTCGAGAAGGGCGAAATCAAGACAGTGGTGCTGTCTTCCGGTGAAGAGATCGACACCAAGACCGTGATCGTGGCCACCGGTGCCAAATGGCGCGAACTGGGTGTGCCCGGTGAGAAGGAAAACATCGGTAATGGTGTGGCTTATTGCCCGCACTGCGATGGGCCTTTCTTCAAGGGCAAGGATGTGGCGGTGATCGGTGGCGGTAACTCCGGCATTGAAGCCGCACTGGACCTGGCCGGTATCGTTAAATCCGTGAACGTGTTCGAGTTCATGCCCGAGCTGAAGGCCGACAAGGTGCTGGTGGACAAGGCGGAAAGTAAAGCCAATGTCACCATCCACAAAAATGTGGCCACCAAACAGATCACGGCCAGCAATGGCAAGGTGGATGCCATTGAGTACGTGGACCGCGAGACAGAGCAAGTGCATACCCTGCCGCTGCACGGTGTGTTCGTTCAGATCGGTCTGGTGCCCAATAGTGATTTTCTGGAGGGTGTGGTCGAGCGTAGCCGGTTTGGTGAAATCGAAATCAACGAGAAATGCCAGACCTCAGAGGAAGGCATTTACGCCGCCGGTGACGTGACCACGGTGCCGTACAAGCAGATTGTTATCAGCATGGGCGAAGGCTCCAAGGCTTCCCTGGCGGCCTTTGAATACCTGATGACCCAGGGCGACCGGCTGGATGCCCTGTACGAAAATGGCAAAGACGAGCAGAAGGAAGCTGCCGTTGCCTGACCCCGCTGGCGCTCACCAGCTGTAAGCCAAAAAGCCACCGCGGATGCGGTGGCTTTTTGGTTTGGGGATAGGCGGTTACTGAGCCTTTGCCAGAAACGGTGGATAGTGTTTTGGGATCGGTATTCTTCACCTCCCCTGTACGGCTCGCACCTCATGCTAAAGATCCCTTATGGAAGGACATGCGCGTGAAAATCGGGATCATCCTTGGCGACCAGCTCAGCCTGCATTTGCCGACGCTGGGAGCATTAGACCCAGACCAGGACAGACTGGTGATGGCCGAACTGCGTGACGAAGCCACTTATGTAAAACATCACCAGCAGAAGATTGTCCTGATCTTCAGTGCCATGCGGCACTTTGCCCACGATCTGGAGCAGGCGGGCTGGCGCGTGGATTATTATCGCTATGGCGAGCATGACTTCAGTGACTTTGCCTCGCTGATTGCCGGGCGCTATCGCGATGCCGAAGAAATTGTCGTGACGCAATGTGGCGAATATCGACTTCAGCATGCCATCAACCAGGACTGGCAGGCGCGCAGTGGTGTATCGATCCGCTGTCTCGATGACAGTCGATTTCTGTGCTCCCCGGACTTCTTTCAGAAATGGGCATCAGGCAAGAAACAGTTGCGCATGGAATTTTTCTACCGGGAAATGCGCCGTCATACCGGGTTGCTAATGGAAGGCGATGAGCCGGTAGGTGGCCAATGGAATTTTGACAGTAACAATCGCCAGCCCTACAAGGGCAAAACCCCTTTGCCGCCCGCGCTAACCTTCGAGCGCGATGATATTGATGAGGACGTGCTCGCCCTGGTGAAAGAAGAGTTTGCCGATCACATCGGCACTCTGGAGCAGTTTCAGTGGGGAACTACCTCTGCGCAGGCACAACAGGCGCTGGATCATTTTATTGAGCATCGCCTGCCACACTTTGGTGATTATCAGGATGCCATGCTTACTGGTAAAGGGAACACCGGCGAAGACACCCTGTTTCACAGCCTGCTGTCGCCCTACATCAATCTCGGTCTGCTTGATCCCATGGCGGTGTGTCAGGCCGCCGAGCAGGCGTACTTTTCCGGTGACGCACCGCTCAATGCCGTGGAAGGTTTTATCCGTCAGATCATCGGCTGGCGGGAATACGTACGCGGCATTTACTGGTTGCTGATGCCGGACTACGCCGCGGAAAACCGGCTTGGCAACGACCGGCCTCTGCCGGCGTACTACTGGACCGGCGAGACCAAAATGCACTGCATGGCCGAGTGTTTCCGCAATACCATCGACCATGCCTACGCCCATCATATCCAGCGTTTGATGGTCACCGGCAACTTTGCCCTGCTGCTGGGAGTACTGCCGGAGGCCATCTGTCAGTGGTATCTGGAAGTCTATGCCGATGCCTTCGATTGGGTGGAATTACCCAATACGCTGGGCATGGTCATGCATGCCGATGGCGGCTACCTGGGCAGCAAGCCCTATGCCGCGTCAGGCAGTTACATCAATCGCATGTCGGATTATTGCAAGCACTGCCAGTACAACGTAAAGACTGCCAGCGAATCCGAAAGCTGCCCGTTCAACAGCCTTTACTGGCACTTTATTCATCGCCATCGCAAAC
>NZ_LWEZ01000335.1:0-22933 GCF_001634945.1 Alcanivorax sp. HI0044 | reverse complement strand
TGCGGGGGCAAGCAGGCTGAGGCATAGCAGGAGCGTAAAAGGGCGAGGGAACAAAGGGCTATATCCTGTCTGTTGTGGCGCAGGAGAATAAGACATTCATGCATTTTTTTGTAGGTTAAAGAGTACGCCAATGGGAAGTGTGAACTGGTTCCAATGGCTGTATCAGGAAGATACAAAACGGCTACGTGGCTACACGGAAATCGGACGGTTTTGTTCTGGGGTGGGCAGGGTTGCATCGTTAGAGTTAGCGGTGCCGGGCTGAATCTGTTTCACAGCGGCGTCGGCGTTCACTTTTTATGCATTGTCTTTGAGTAGTGGCTATGCAGGAGTTGCAGTTTATGGGGACACAGCAGGGCGCGGGAAAATGGCGTCAGCAGGAGTTGGGGCTGGAGGCGGTGGAGACACGGCTGCAGGCCCTGCAGGAGTACCTGGCCGTTTACCGGGCCAGCTTTGCCTCGTCGGGCAGTGCGGATAGCCATGCCCGGGTGCGGGTGCTGCGCCGGGATGTGTCTCGTCTGCGAGCTTGGGGCTGGTACCTGATGGCGTGCCGCGATGGGGCCCGCTGGTTGCCTGTTGTGCAGTGGTTGGCGCGGGTCTTCTCTGTGCTGGTGGTGCCGCAAAAGCATCGTTCCCGGCGCCAGCAGCGCACGCGTACCATGCGGCACCTGTCCAGTTACAGCCTGGTCGAGCGCGCCTATGCGGCCCAGGAAGATGATATTCAGGGGCGCTTGCTGACCTTGCGCCTGGCGCAACGCCAGAACCCCAATGACCTGCGGGCCCGGCAAATCAAGGGGCTTGAGCGTCAGGTCGATGATGTGGTGTTGCTGCGCTTGGCCGGGTTGCCAGAAGCCCGGCAGCTCACGGTGATTTGCCATCTGCTGACGTGGACCATGGCCCTGCGTTACTGCCTGGGCCTGCGGTTGCCGTTGGCCGATGTGGCAGACCGTTAATGCAGGCAATGACGATGTTGTCTCCAGCACTGGATAGTTTGCCGCGGGTTTTTACCCTCTCGGATCTGAAGCAGCTGCAACCGGAGGAATCTGGCGGCGCGCTGGATACCGTGCTGCGCTGGCTTGAAGCCGGAGTGGTCAAGCAGGTGGCGCCGCCGCGCCCGGTATTCTACAAGGTGATACTGGGCGAGCCGCTCACCGATGAAGACCGGTGTCGGGCATTGCTGCGGGCCTTTCCGTCGCTGGTCATGGTGGCGGGGTCGGCATTGTGGCGGCAGGGGTTGAGCCGTCAGCAGGACAGCGTGCTGGAATGCTGCGTGGCAGAAACCGAGCTAAGCTGCCACCTGCCGGATGTGCGCCTGCACTGGCGCCCGCCGGCCTGGTGGTCGGTGATTCGTCGAGCCGGGGGAATGGCCGGCGATTACCACGGTGTGCCGATGCTCAATGCGGAGCTGGTGCTGGCGGATGCGTCTACGTTTGCCGGTGTCTGGATGCCGGATCGCGAATCGGTGGATTGGGATCGTTTGTCCACGGCACGTCTCAGCGAAGCCAGCGACTATCTGCGCGAGCTGCGTCCTCGCTGAGCCTGGTTACCTTGACGGAAACTCCCTGCTGCGATTAAATGAGAACCATTATCATGATAATGGTTTTCTCCCTATGCTGGTTGCCGTTCTGGCCACACTTGCCAGTGTGTTGCTGTTTTACCTGTCGGATCGCCAGCAACGCTGGCTGGATCAACCCCTTCCTGTTTTTAGCCGTTTAATCGCCTTGGCCATGCTGGCCGGGGGGCTGTGGCTGTTATCGCTACAGCTGGGCGTCAGTGTGGGCCTGTTTGTGGGGTTGTGGGTGTTCACGTTGCCAGCCTTGCTGCTGCCGCTGCTGGTCAGCCATTACCGCGATAGCTATCAGCGCCGGGGAGGCAATCGATGAGAGCTTTTTTGGCGTTTTTGCTGAGCCTGCCCTTGTCGGTAATGCTGATGGGATTGGTGGCGGCGGCGGTACCGGTGCCCTGGCAGTCATGGCTGGTATTGCAGTTGTTGGGGGTGACCCTGTTATGGATGCTGCTGGTCGTTCTGGTGGCGCTGCCTGAGCGTACCTGGCTTCCACTGGTGGCGTTGCTGGTAATGAATGGGGTGGCCTGGATGGCGCTGCAAACCACAGCCTTGTATGGGGGTGGCGCATGAAGGGAGGTGGCGCATGAAGGCGGACCGTTTGCGACGTTTTATCGACCTGCATGCCTGGCTGGGCATGGCCAGTGGCCTGGCCCTGTTTGTGGCGTTTTTTGCCGGCGCCCTCAATGTGTTCCATCACGAGCTGCACCACTGGCAGACGCCGCAGGCCACCGAGGCGGCATCGCAAGATGCCATCGATGGGCAGGCGTTGCTTGCCCGTGTTACCCACCAATACCCGGATGCGCGCAAGCGCCTTTTTTTCCTCCCGGAGGAAGACCCGGCGGTAATGTGGTTTCAGTCCAGCGATTCTGGTGCGGAAGAAGGCGGTGCGGGGGAGTGGCTTACCGCCCATGCCACGGATTTCGACGAGGCGGGCAAGTATGTTGAAAAGCCTCGTTCGGCACTGGCGGATTTTATCAACCAGCTGCATTACCAGTTAGCGATTCCCGGTGGCGGCCTGCCCATCAACCTGGGCATGACCTTTATGGGGCTGATCTCGATACTGTACGGCGCTGCCCTGTTCACCGGCCTGGTGATTCATTGGCCGAAACTGCGCAAGGAATTTTTTGCCCTCAAGCATGAGGGCAACATGCGCCGTTACTGGAAGAACATGCACAACCTGATCGGTGTGGTCAGCTTGCCCTTCCACTTGATCATGTCGGTGACCGGCGCCGCCATGGGCGCCTTTACCCTGGTGGCAGTGGTGCTCGGTACCCTGGTGTTTGGCCCGCAGCTGCGCGGGGTTATTGAAGAGGAAACGGCGGTATGGCCCCCGGTGCAAAGCCAGGGAGAAAGCGTTGCCATGGTGCCGATGGCGGATTATCTGTCTGCTGCGGCCGATGCCTTGCCTGAAATGAGCGTGGATTGGGTGGAAATTCGCGGTTATGGCGATGCGGCCGGCTGGGTGGATGTGGCCGGATCTGTGCCCGGATATGTGGGGCATCACGCGCATGTGGTGCTGGACCCTGCGATGGGTGTCTTGAACGTGATCGCTCCGGGGCAGCGCAGCCTGAACTTTGATTCGTTCTCGCCGGTGTACTCCCTGCATTTTGGCGATTACGGCGGGATGCTGGTGAAATGGCTGTACTTCGCCATGGGCTTGCTGGGGGCGTTGTTGTTTGTGTCCGGTAATGTGCTGTGGTGCGAGCGTCGCAGTGATCGCCAGGGGCCAAGCCGTGGATCGGCATTTCTGTTGCGCCTGACCCTTGGGCTTTGTTTCGGCGTTGTGATCGGCGTGGCGTGCAGTTTCCTGGTCAGCAAGGGGCTGCCGTATACGCCCTGGGCTGCCTGGGTGGCCACCGCAGAGCGAGCCATTTGTGGTGTGGTCGTCGTGCTGCTGGTGTTGTGGAGTTTGCGTGCCTCGCCGCTGCGGTTCAGTGGCCTGATGCTTACGGTGGCGCCGTTGTGTTACCTAGCGGTGCCGTTGTTGCAGGTGGTGCTGGAGGGTGGTCACGCTCTTGAAGCCGATAACCTTTTGATCAACGGTCTGTTGCTGCTAGTGGCGTCATCCCTGTGGGTGGTGCGCCGCCAGTTTCGCAAGCGTGTGCGTCTGGCTGAGCCCCATCCGCTCTGGGTGGGCAAGGTGACGCAGGGGCACCCCAAGCACCTTACCGAAACGGAACGGGAAGCGGTGAGCTGATTGCGCGAACCGTGTTGCAGCCGTACAGCGGCATAAAAAACGGCGCCCAGGGGCGCCGTTTTTTATTTGACGTGCCTGCGTCTGGAATCAGAAGCGGTACGTCGCCTGCAGGGCCAGGCCGTGAGCGCTGTTTTCGAAATCGGCGCTGTAGGAAATTGGCGTGCCAGAAAAGGTCTGGCTGACGCTGCCTTTCTCTTCATGGATGTAGGCGTAGGCCGCATCGAATGTCAGGTCTTCAGTGGGGCTCCAGCCAGCGCCCAAGGTGTAGATATCACGATCGCTCACCGGGATGCGGACGGTACGGTCAGCATCGCTGGTGGGGGATTCGTCATGAGCATAGCCTGCACGTAGTACCCATTTCGGGGTCAGCTGGTAGGCGCCGCCAACGGCAAATGCCCAGGTATCTTCCCAGTTCAGTTCTTCAGAGATTGTGCCGAACTGCGGCTGGAACATGGCGTTCAGGCCACTGTTCTCTACGTCAATGCCTTCCAGACGGCTCCAGCGGGTCCAGGTGGCGCCTGCGTACAGTGCCAGTGCGTCGGTGGCCTGGTAGCTGAAAGAGGTGTCAACGGACTCGGGCATGGTGATGTCTAATTTCGCATCATAGCTGCCGTTGATCAGGCCGCCGCCGGAGGCTGCTGGAATGCCAGAGATGGCGGTGTCGCCCTCCAGGGTATATTCCTGCTTAGAGTGGTAGGTGATGCCCCAGTCCAGGGTTTCGGTGAGAGAAAACAGGGCGCCAGCATTAAAGCCAACGGTTTCGTCGTCGCCTTCAATTTCTACTTTGGGGTCTGTGGCAGAACCGAAGGCCACGCCGGGCAGGTTGCTGGTCAGCTCGCCATCAATGCGGCTGAAGGTGGGGCCAAAGCCCACAGAAATACGGTCGTTGAACGCGTAGCTGACGGTGGGTTGAATGGTGACGACTTGAACCATGCTTTTCAGGCCGTTGTAACGACCCTGCCAACCGTCTTCATAATCGCTTTCCACACCGAACGGGGCGTACAGGCCGATACCAGCATGCCATTTGTCATTGAGAGGAGTGACATAGTAAGCAAAGGGCACGGTAGAAAAGGGCACCATGTCGCCATCGTTGGTGCCTGGCAGCGTGCCTTGGGCGTTGCTGATATCAGTGCTGGCATCAATAAAGGCCAGGCCGCCGCTGACTTCGGCGCGGTCCAGGCGGCTCATGCCGGCGGGGTTGCCGTACAGAGTGCTGGCGTTGATGGCGGTAGAGGCGCGGCCTGCGTAGGCAGAGCCGGCGCTGCTGGCGCTCTGTTCGTTCAGAGCCAGGCCATTGGCCATCACCTGGGTGGACGCAGCAGCAATCGCGGCTGCCAGCACGGCTTTGTTTGAATACTTCATGATAACTTTCCCGAGTTATGATTTTGCCGGCGCAAGTTAACATTCAGTCACAAAATATTACAGGCTGTTTATCGTCATAAGTGACCATAAATCGTGCAAAAAGCGACTATTTGCGGGAAACAGGATGTTTATTGACGTGAAGAGGATTCATATATAAAACCAGTGTTTACCTTGCATTGGGGTCCGCTTTCCTCAAGCGCTAATGGCCCGGGGGTCGCCGTCTTTACGTGGCTGTTGCTGCTTTCAGAGGTTCCCTAGACCTTTTCCCCTTTAGATGTCGGCTCACGGGAAAAAATGCCGATGATCGGCGTCCCCTGAGCCCGTAGAACCGGTTCGATATCCCGGTGCAGGGCGTGGTATTGGTAGAACGGCACCCGTGGAAACAGGTGATGGATGGAATGGAGGTTCTGGCCCAGCCAGAACCATTCCAGTGGCTTCATCCAGCGGGGCATGATCAGGCTGTTGGTGTTGCGATAACGCTCGCTCACCTTGTAAGGGTGATGGGGGCGATAGGCAAACCAGTAGGCGGTGAATAGACCGCCGGTGTAATAGCCCAGCAAGAGCACGGCCACGGTGCCGGGCTCGTCTACCATCGCCAGAAAGGCAACCCGCCAGCCCAGTGATACCACCAGCTCAGCGCAATAAATCAGCTTTTCCGTCAACGACGCACTGCCCCAGCTGTGTTGCACAAAAAAGGTATTCTGTACCCACTGGAAACGCAGCCCGGTGGTCAGCAGTCCTAATGGTCCTTTCTGCATCCCGCTGATAATAAAGTCAGGATCCTTGTCCGGCTGGTTGGTATAGCGGTGGTGGGTGAAATGCTCGATGCGGTGCGAGGCGTAGGGGATCGCAATAATGGGCGCCACCAGATAGCCACACAGATCATTGAGCCACTTGCGGCGGTCATTCTGGCCGTGAATATTGCCGTGGGCGGCTTCGTGCAATGGGGTATAAGACATGTAGGTTAGGGCTGCCACCAACACAAAGGCGCTCCAGGCGGGCAGGGTGCCATTGGCAAACAGTGCCAGAGTGGCAATAAAGGCGGCCACCACAGCCGCCGTCAGCACGATTGTTGGCCAGGCGGTTTTCCCCATATAGTGCTTGGCGCAGGCAATGGCCTGCTTGTTCAATGTGGCGGCGTCCATGGTGTTGCCTTTTGTTGGTATCATCAGGGTAAACACTACGTTGACGGCACTGAAACCAGAATAGCTACCGTGGCCAATCGCCCTGCAGAAGTGGCCAGGGTGGACGGGGCGGGCCGACGGAACAGGCAATGCAGCATTCAGACGACACACTCCATCCGGTGGCCATCAGCCAGGTCATGCTCAACTTTGCCCAGCGCAATGGCATCGATCAGCAGATCTGCCTGCTCGGCACGGGCATTTCGGAAACTGAGTTGTCCAGTGGTGAGGGGCTGGTGACGCGGACCCAGGAAATGCGCCTGATCGAAAACCTGATGCTGGCGCTGCCGGAAGCGGGAGTGGGCGGCTTTGAGCTGGGCCTGCAATACAACCTGGCCACCTTCGGCGTGTGGGGGTTTGCCCTGCGTACCTGTAAAACCCTGCGTGAGGCCGTTGCGTTGGGTCTGCGTTACTTGCCGCTAAGCACCGCCTACTGCTGTATTACTGTTTGTGAGGATGGTGAGGCTTTCGGTGTGGTTTTTGACCCGGACCCGATTCCCCCGCACCTGCGCCAGTTTCTTCTTGAGCGCGACATGGCTACCGCTCTCAACCTGGTCAGGGAAATCACTTTTCAAGGGGTGGAATTCAAGGGGGTCGAGTTCACCGGTGAACCGGATGTCAGTGCCTCTGCCATTGAAAGCCTGTGTGGCATCGCTCCTGCCTTTCATGCCAGTGCCAACCGCATTCTGGTCAACCGCGCTGGCGCCGGTCAGCCGTTCCCCGGTTACGATCCGGTACTTACCCGCATGCTCGAACAGCAATGCCAGAAGCGTATGGATACCGTGGAAAACAGCGGCCTTGCCGGCAAGGTTCGGCAGAAACTGCTCGGTGAACTGGGCCTGGGGGCCACTCTCAATGACATGGCCAGCGAGCTGGCCCTCTCCACTCGCAGCCTGCGCCGCAAACTGGAACAGGAGGGCGCCAGTTACCGGGATCTGGTCGAAGAAGAACGTCGCCAACTGGCGCTGCAATTACTGAACACCACTACCATGAAGATCGAGGAATTGGCGGCCCATTTGGGATACACCGATGCCGGAGGCTTCGTGCGTGCCTTCCGTCGTTGGCAGGGATGTTCGCCCAGCGCGTATCGAGAGAAGGCGTAGGATGTCCCGCGGATTTTTTGTGACCCATAAAAAAGGGCCTCCCACATTTGGAAGGCCCTTTTTAGATGGCACGCCCGAGAGGATTCGAACCTCTGACCTTTGCCTCCGGAGGGCAACGCTCTATCCAGCTGAGCTACGGGCGCAAAACTTGAAGAACTTGGGGTTCAACGGGCGCGAATGATAGCGGGTTGCGGCGGTCTCGTCCATGGATTGGGTGCATCCTGTGTCGGGATCGCTATAATCGGCGCGCCGGGAGCGCCTTCCGGTATCCGAGTATAAGCAGACTGTCTCTTTGCGGGTTTCCGACAGCGCTGTTTTCCTGACGAGCCCGTGCCTGCTTTCGGTAACTGTGCCGTGGCGGGCAAGTGTGTTGGAGAAACAGCATGAATCTGTACTGGGTGGTATTGCTGCTGGCGGTCATCGTGGAGATCGCCTGGGCCATGAGTCTCAAGTGGATCCAGATTAACCCCGGGGTGCTGTCAATCGGCTCCTCGTTGGTGCTTACCGGTTTGAACATGTTGATGCTGTCTTATGCCATGCGCGGCATTCCCGTGGGTACGGCCTATGCGATCTGGACAGGCCTTGGCGCAGTGGGCATCACGCTGCTGGGGATCGTTTTTTTCAAGGATCCGGCCAATGCCTCGCGACTGGCCTTTATGGCGCTGATTGTGGTGGGTGTCATTGGTCTGAAGCTGACCAGCGGGCCAGCCTGAGCGTTGCGCCAGCGGCATGGCAGGCGATGAAGCATTGGACGTGCCCCCGGTTTTGGTGTCGAATCGTTCGTTTGGGCATTTTACAATCTTTTCCCGCTAATCCGTTGGTAGATCGGTACCCTTTGCGGGCAGATGTCGGCCTGCAACAGATGGAGTTTAACCGTGCGCATTGCTTATCTCGAAGATGACATGGCTCAGGCAGAGCTGGTCACTCACTGGCTCAAAGAGGCTGGCCATAATTGTATCCACATGGCCAGCGGACGTGAATTCATGTCCCTGTTACGGCGCGACACCTTCGATATTCTGGTGCTCGACTGGGAAGTGCCGGACATGAATGGCTACGCCGTGCTGGAAGAAGTACGTGCCAGTGGTAACCGCACCCCGGTGTTGTTTGCGACCCAGCGTGATGATGAATCATCGATTGTTGGCGCGCTCTCCCAGGGGGCGGATGACTACATGGTGAAACCGACCAAGCAAGCGGAATTGCTGGCCCGTATCAGCGCTCTCGGGCGCCGGGCAGGGGTATCGGAAATGGATGAAGAAACAGCCCTGAGTGTGGGCCCCTGGACCGTGGATCGGTCCCGACGTCAGATCCTGCTGGATGAAGACGCGATTAAACTGACAGACAAGGATTACGAGCTGGCCTGCTATCTGTTCCAGAACGTGGGCAAGCTGATGAGCCGAGCGCACCTGTTGGAGAAGGTTTGGGGTATCATGACGCCGATCGAATCGCGCACGGTTGACGTGCATATCAGCCGGATTCGACGTAGCCTTCATATTCGCCCTGAACGGGGTTACCGAATCAAAACGGTGTACCAGCACGGTTATCGTCTGGAGCCGATCGAAGAATAAAATCATGAACAGGTTCTGAGGACACATCTATGAGGGTCTGGTTGAGCACGGCTATGATGCTGTGCCTGCTATCAACGGCCTGGGCCGGGGATGACTGGCATTACACCTTGCGCCCTGGCGATTCTCTCTGGAAAGTCTGTCAACAGTTTGCCCAGTCGCCGCAAACCTGCTGGGGCGAACTGGCTCGCCATAACGGGCTCGACAACCCTCACTCCCTGCGTCCCGGTAATACCCTGAAGGTGCCGATTAGCTGGCTTAAAGAAAAACCCATTCCGGCCACTGTGGATGCGATTACCGGTGAGGTAATGCTGTATCCGGCCAGGGGAGGGGAGCCCCGTCAGCTGCAAAACGGTGATGCGGTGGCGTTTGGCGACGCCCTGGAAACAGCCGCAAAAAGCAGCGCCCGGCTGCGTTTTGCTGACCAGTCGGAAGTCTACATCAAGCCCGCCAGCCTGCTGGTGGTGACTCGCTATCGTCGCTTCCTGGATCAGCAGAACGAACGCACCGAGCTGCGTTTGCAGCGCGGCAATATCCGTAACAGCGTCAGCCCCCGGCAAAGCGATGAAGCCTCTTTCGAAGTCTATACGCCGGGCGCGGTGGCGGCGGTCCGTGGCACGGAGTATTACCTGGGTGTGGATGGCGCCGAGACCACTCGAAACGAAGTGATTGAAGGGCGTGTGGATGTGGGTGCCCGCGGCACCGACCGCCAGATCAACGGTGGCTACGCCACGCTGGCCCGCCTGGATGAACCGCCCATTGAGCCGGTGGCGTTGCTGCCGGCGCCGGCCGTGGAGGTCAGCCCGTCGCACACCGGGGTGGTGGCCGTATGGCCCACCCAGGCCAAAGCCCGCTCTTACCTGCTGGAGCTCTATCGCCAACCCGCCGGCCGCCTGCTCGACCAGGACCATCTGAGCACCGGCCACTGGCAAAAAGACCTGCCTGTCGGTGACTACCGGTTGCTGGTGCGGGCGGTGGATGAAAATGGTCTGCGTGGTGACGAGCACTGGCAGGCATTCAGTGTGACGCCCGCTCCGCCGCCTGAACCTGTACCGGAGCCCGCCCCGGAAAAGGAATCGCACTGGGATCTGTGGGCCTTCGTGGGCGCGGCGGCTTTGCTGCTGGCACTATAATCCATGCGCAACCGTCTGAGCCCGGATCAGCGTCGTTATCTGGCAGAGCATGTATCGGTGCTGTGCCTGGTGGTGGGGCTGTGTGCGCTGCTGACAATCAGTGGTGCGCTCTCCTTTGTCGACCGCTATATCTACGACAACCTGCTGCAAACGCTGCCGGATGATCCCTCCCAGGATGTGGTCATTGTCGGCATTGATGAATACAGCCTGCGCGAAATCGGCCGTTGGCCCTGGGACCGCAAAGTGCATGCCCAGCTGATTGATCGGCTCACTGATATGGGCGCCCGCGCGGTGCTCATGGACCTGATTCTGTCCGAACCAGACCGCAATAACCCGGATTCCGACCTGGCTCTGGTACAGGCCATGGCGGCCAACGGGCATGTTTACCTGCCCGTGCATGTGGAGCAATTGCGTGCTGGCGGGCAGTTGATCGAAGTGTTGCCTTATTCTCCCTTTGCCCGTGCTGCCGCGGGGCTGGGCCATGTGGATCTGGAGCTGGATACCGACGGCGTGGCCCGCTCGGTGTATATGCGCTCGGGGATTGGTCAGGCCTGGTGGCCGCACATTACCCAGACGTTGCTGGTGCAGGAGGGCATCCTGTCCGAACAGATCTTCCCGGCGGACAAGGGAGAGGAGTTTTCCGGGCTGGCTAATGTGCGCCGCTACCACCGTTATATTCCCTTTGTCAGCGGCCCGAATAGTTACCCGCAAGTCTCCGCCGTCGAGCTGCTGGAAAACCTGATTCCCGAACAACTGATACGCGACAAGATCGTGTTGATCGGTGCCACCGCCGCCGGCCTGGGCGATATGTTGCCCACCCCCATGGCCAGCAAGGGTGAGTTGATGGCCGGTGTTGAAATCAATGCGAACCTGCTGGATGCCCTGCGTGCGGACCGGCTGGTGCGTGACCTGTCCATGCCCAGCGCGTTGGTGCTGGGGGTGGTGCTGGCGTTGCTGGCGCCCTTGCTGTTGCCCTATGTGCTGCCGCGCTGGAGCATGCCGCTGGTGTTTGCCGTGCTGTTGCTGTGCATGCTGGTGAGCATGGCCACGCTGATTTCCCTGCGTTTGTGGTTTCCGCCGTCCGCCGCCATGGCGTCCGCGATCATGGCCTATCCTCTATGGACCTGGCGGCGCCTGGAATACTCCCTGTCCTATATGCGTAATGCGCTGGAGCGGTTGTCGGAATACAGCGACCTGAACCAGCGCCTGACGCAGCCGTCCTCGCTGGCACAAATGGGGCGCATGCTGGATCAGGTGTTGCCGGTGCGTTCCTGGCGACTGCTGGGGGGAGAGAAGCCCCTGCGTGGCGGTGACAGCCTGCCGGCGGCAACGTGGAAAGGGGCGTTGGCCCGCCAGTACCGGTTCCGTCAGGATGGTCGTCG
This sequence comes from Alcanivorax sp. HI0044, assembly GCF_001634945.1. Classification (NCBI taxonomy): domain Bacteria; kingdom Pseudomonadati; phylum Pseudomonadota; class Gammaproteobacteria; order Oceanospirillales; family Alcanivoracaceae; genus Alcanivorax; species Alcanivorax sp. HI0044. Next base: position 11,449 of record NZ_LWEZ01000335.1, on the reverse strand, counting down.
CTATGAGCTGGATCTGGTCTGGGATCAGGCTCTGCATGCAGATACCTACGATTACTGGGTGCGGGCCATGTTGGTCCGTATCCGTACCCGGGCGCCCAACGTGGGGCCGCGCTATGAGGTGCTGGAAAAACACATCGAACGGCTGCGCCGGGAAGAGGAGCGCCAGGAAGCACTGACCCGTTTCTTCCAGGTAACACTGGCGCAAATTCGCGAAGGGGTGGTGATCGCCGATGCCTGCGGGGTGATTGTCTACGCGAACCCCCAGGCTGCGTTCCTGCTGGGCCTGGAAATGGGGGCGCTGGATACGGGGCAGCCCATGGTGACAGAACTGGACCGGGAGCTGGAACTGCGCGAGCACAGCTGGGATGACCTGCTGTGCCGGACCCTCGGCGAGGGCCGCACCCAGGTGGAGTGCCGTAACCGCCAGGGCACGGACCTGTATCTGGACATGCTGCTGGTGCATGCCGGCGATAACCCGGGGCGGATGATGATCATTTCCTTCAAGGACATCAGCGATGTGAAGCAGGCCATGCGGGCCCGTTCCGAAATGCTGGATTTTCTCTCCCACGACCTGCGCTCGCCCATGGTGTCGGTGCTGGCGCTCACGGAAAAAATGCGTCAGAGCGGCGACCACGAGGGCTTGCCGCTCTTCCTCGATAATGTGGAGCACTATGCCCAGCGCAACCTGAATATTGCCGAGCAATTCCTGCAGCTGGCCCGGGTGGAAGCGGTGGAATCCGTGGAAATGAACGAGCAGGACATGCTCGATGTGGTCGAAAGTGCCATCGATCAGGTACAGATTCAGGCTCACCAGCGTGATATCACCTTGCGGTTTGAGTACGACCCGGACCAGGAAGTTTGGGTGCTGGGTAACAATGAGCTGCTGGAGCGGCTGGTTGTGAATTTGCTGACCAATGCGGTGAAGTACAGCCATGAGGGCAGCTCCGTTGATGTCAGCCTGTATGCGCAGGGCAACCAGGTGGGCTGTGAGGTCCGAGATCGCGGGGTCGGGATTCCGCCGGAATTTCAGGAGCGACTATTCGATCGTTTCAGCCGGGCCAGTACCAGCGGTGGCGCCCGTACCCGTGGGGCGGGCATGGGGCTGCGTTTCGTCAAGGTGGTCACCGAGCGCCATGGCGGGGAGGTTCGGGTTCGCAGTGTGGTGAACGAGGGGAGCCGTTTTACCCTGTTGCTGCCGCGTATTGAGCTGGCTTGACACTGGGTGAAAACGGGCCCGCCGTGCGGGGGCTTCCGGCTTTAGGTGCTCTGGAATGGGTGGATTCAGCGCCGGGCATGCGCGGTTAAGCCTTCGGCGTAACATCAAGCGTTTTGTCCCTACGGCCTGAGCGGGTATAATCGCCAGCCGCAGCGCCCACAAGAGGCCGTTAAGGGCTTCCCGCGGCGAATCACAGAGAATTAGAGGTGTAATCGTGAAAAAGATGCTGACTGCCAGCCTGGTACTGGTCGCTACCCTGTTTGCCGCCGGGAGCGTGGCTGCCAAGAGCACCAAGGAAATCTCTCCCTACCCGTTGGGCGAGCGTTCTGTATTCAGTGATCGCGCCATCGAAGAGCGTATCAAGCCGGTGGGTTCTGTGTGTGTGGAAGGCGACGAATGTGGTAGCGCTGCCGCCCCGGCCGAAGAAGTGGCCAGTGGTCCCCGTTCCGGTGAGCAGGTCTACAACGCCTCCTGTGCGGCCTGTCATGGCACTGGCGCTGCCGGTGCCCCGAAAGTGGGTGATGCCGCCTCCTGGGCACCGCACATCGCCAAAGGCGAAGCGACCATGCTGAAGAACGCTATCAACGGCATCAACGCCATGCCCCCTAAAGGCATGTGCATGAACTGCTCTGATGACGAACTCAAGGCCGCCATCGAGTACATGGTCAGCAAGAGCCAATAATCTTGTCGCGACCCTGTTGGTTTTTACCCGGACTCTTGCTGTCAGCACTGGTGCTGGCAGCCTGCTCCGACGACAGCGCCCCGGACACGACGGCTACCGACAAGGCAGCGGCGCGTGACGGGGCGCAGTTGTATAAGCAGTACTGTGTGACCTGTCACGGCTCCGGTGCGCTGGGCGCGCCTGGTGTCGGCAAGGAGCATCGCCTTTACTGGTCACACGAGGTTGAAGAAGAAGGTTTCGATACCCTGGTGCAGGAAGCGATCAATGGCATCAACTCGATGCCTCCTCGCGGTGGCTGTTTCGATTGCAGTGACGAGGAAATTCGCAGCACGGTGATTTACATGCTGCTAAAAAGTGGGGCGAAATAGCTCCACTTTTTAGCATTATCCATTTGTAAGAAAGCCATTCTTGTTGTCGTAAAAGTCTTACCTTCCCCCTAAGAGATAACTTACATAAACGCCTGTGCCTTGCTGTTAGTCTGCGCGCTCGATTCTATAAAGAAGCGTAGGGTTAAAAGCGGGGGATCGCATGGCTGTGTCACGTTCGGGTATCTGGGGTTGGGTGCAAGCTCTTTTTTGTCTGTTGTTAGTGCTTCCTGTGTCGGTACAGGGAAATCAGGAGGCGGCAAAACAATGGCTTGTGGGGCAAATACAGCCCGATGGCAGTCTGGATTCCCCTGCCTCCAAAGCCATCACTTTTCAGGCCACCACGGAAGCCACAATCAACCTGCTTGATGCGGATCAGAGTCTTGCCGGTGTTTTGAGTGGTGTGACCAGCTATCTTGCCAGCGTCGATGCAGACCACAGTGCGGAGAACCTGTCCCGTAGTATTCGGACGGCTTACGCGCTGGGCCAGGAGTTTGGTGAGGCACAGGACGAATTGCTTAAGCGCCAAATAGCCGGTTCCGGATTTGGGGCATTTCCCGGCTATGACCCAGACCCATTAAGCACAGCCTACGCACTGGAAACACTATCCTTGTTGGGCATTACTCAGGAGCCTGCTGCCTATGCGCTGCAATATCTGATCAATGCCCAGAATGATGATGGCAGTTGGGCATTGGCTGGCGATGTGGGGCGAGTCCAGACTACGGCTCTGGCTATGCATGCGCTTTGGCAGTATCGCCATGTCTATGATGTGAAGTCTCCTCTGCAGGCGGCCGAGGATTTCTTGCTGGCCCAGCAAGGGGGGCAACTCTGGGGAGATACTGAAAGCTCTGCATTGGCGTTGTATGCACTGGTGTCGCGGGCAGTTGACCGGACTTCCCTCCAGCAGGCACTGGATGCGCTTCAGAACAGGCAGAACCCAGGTGGGGATTTCGAGCAGGATGTGTATGTTACGGCTCTGGCCCTGCGTGTCCTGTCAGCAGCATCCCGTCCCGCTGCAGACATAACAAGTCTTACCGGCACACTCGTAGATGCTCAGAGCGGCCAGCCTCTTGCTGGTGTTGAAATTGCTCTTGCCGGGCCTGAATCCCGTCAGCTTGTCACCGATGCAGAAGGCGGATTTTTTTCCAATCGACTGACGCCAGGACATTACCAGCTCTCCATGAGCAAGGGCGGGTACAGCACCCTGGTGCTCAACACGGTCCTGCAAACCGGTGACAAACGTGATGTCGGCACGTTGGCGCTTAATATCCAGAAAACTGATCCGGATACCGGCGAGCCCCTGCAAACCGGCATTGTCCGCGGCACCCTCACGGATCGGGATAGCGGGGCTCCGTTAGCGCAGGCAACGGTAACGTTGGCTGGCACAGGCCTGTCCTCTGGCACGGCGACTGATGGCTCCTACCTGTTCAGTGAAGTGCCGGCGGGACCGCTTAGCATTGTCGCTTCTGCGCAAGGCTATGAGTCAGTAACCGGTAATGCGGAAATGGCGGTTGGCCAAACCTTGCTGTTTTCCCCCGCATTGAAGGCGGCGGTGCCGGAGGGTGTGAGTGTTTTTGGCACCATCAGCAGCACTCATCAGGGAGCATCGATTGGCGGTGCAATGGTTAGCGCGGAAGTGCAGGGTGTTGCCAAATCGGTCACTACGGATGCACAGGGTCAATATCGTCTGGAGGACTTGCCTGCAGGTGACCTGACATTGGGGGTGTCGGCAGCAGGTTTTGAGAGTGTATCTGCTGAAGCAGAGGTATCTGACGGGGCCAGCGTGGAGTTTTCCCCGCTGCTTGCCCCCACTGGCGATGCAGCACAACAGCAGCCGGGTGGATTCCAGGGGGTTGTCATTGACGCGATTACCGGCCGCGGGATTATGGAGGCACAAGTCTCTGTCGATTACCTGGATGGTTCTGCACCGGTAACAGTTACTACCGACAGTGATGGGTATTTTCAGCTCAGGGAGCTCTTGGCGGCTGAGGTAGAACTTACCATTACTGCTTCTGGCTATAGTGCCATTGGCAGCACTGCACGCGTTGAGGCGGGTGTTATCAATGACCTGGGGGGGCTGGAGCTGGTACCACTGGATAGCGCGGTGAACAGTATCAGCGGCAAGGTAGTGGATGTGCGTACTCAGAATCCGTTGCAGGGGGTTCTGGTTAAGGCCAAGGTTTCATCTTCGGCAGTGGCCGGGGAGGCTATGACGGATTCCTCTGGTCGTTTTGAGGTGAAAGGTCTGTCTCTGGGCGAATACACGCTCGAATTTTCACAAGTTGAGTATCAGCCCCTGTCATTCCCTGTTGTCATCGCAACGGGTGGTGATCTTGATCTGGGTGAAGTCCGTCTCCGCCAACCGGGGATCGATGCCTTGTTGCCCGATCTTGCAGTGCAAAGCACCCAGTCTGGAGATCTGCTGTCTGACCCGGATACCTTCGAAGTGTCGGGTGCGCTTGATGTTGTGATTATTAACCGCGGGAATGCTGATCTAACACAGCCTTTCGCTGTGCGGGTGTTCAGCGATGCAGACCGTGATGGTGCGTTTAGTCCGGACCATGATCCGGTACTTGGCGAAACCGCCGTTGAGCAAATACTGGAGGTAGATACCACTCAGCGTATCAGTGTCCAGGTTCAGGGTGATTTGCCGTTCCGTGATGCGCCTTTAAATATCCTGCTTGATGCGGGCGAGGCTATTTCCGAGCTATCGGAAACCAACAATACGGAAAGCACGGCTGGTGAGTGTGCCAGTAATCAGAAGCCCTACCTGGATCTGGCCTTGTGCCTCGACTCTTCCGGTAGCGTCAGTTATTCGGAATTTCAACTGCAGCTGGAAGGGACAGCCCAGGCTATCGAGAACCCGGATATTGTTCCCCGTGACGGGTCAATGCGGTTGTCGTTACTGCAATTCAGCAGTAGCGATTATCTTGAAATCGATCCGACGGTGATCGAAGAAGATAACGTGACTAGCTTGGCTGATGCGATTCGTGGTGTCAGAAAACGCGGAGGCGGGACGTCGATTCATAGTTGCATCGATGGGGCGACAGAGGTCATCGGTAATGCGAATCCACCTACTGCATTGCAGGTGATTGATGTATCAACGGATGGTCAGTCTAGCCAATCAGCTGCCGTTGCTGCGTCTGAACAGGCTCGGGCTGCAGGTATTGATGTCATCAATTCTATTGGTGTTGGTGGTGGGGCAAATGAAACGCTTCTCAGCAGTATTGTCTTCCCCAAGCCGGCGGGAGGAGAGCGTGGTTTTGTCCTCATGGTGGATAGCTATGAGGAATACATCGAAGGTATTTCCTCGAAAGTTGCAAAAGAAACAAAGATTCCTGATTTGACTCTTGGTGCCCTTCAGTTCGTGGACAACGGCGTGGGAGAGCTGGCCTCAGTTACCATGGTTATCGGTAATGCGGGATCTGCCGACATTTCAGAAGATATCCATATCACGCTGTTTGATGGACACCCTGACACCGGTGCAGAAATTGGTGAGTTGGTTGTTAGTGGCGGAGTTGAAAGTGGCGATCACAAAAATGCGGTAATGGACGATGTTGATCCCGACCAGCTGCAGGGTGTCACTCTTTATGCCCGTGCTGCTATCGAGGGCCAGGTGGCAGAATGCAATAACACCAATAATCTCACTCAGAAGAAAGTGGCCGCACGCAGAGGGTCGCTCACGCTGACGCTGTCAGATAGCCTGTTAGCTCCAACCGAAGCGCTGAATTTGGACTCCCTGGTGACCAATACCGGCGGGGTGGAAGCAGACTATTCAGTACAACATAGCATTCTCGATAGTAGCGGCGCCCTGGTTGCAAACCTTGGTAGTAAACCTCTGCCTGCTTTGCCATCCGGTGAGCAGCGTTTGCTGGGCGTGGTCTGGAATAGTGGGGTGACACTGGCAGGTGATTATCAGGCTATTGCCGAACTGTATAGCCAGAGTGGAGAGCGGCTTGACTTGCAGGCGGTGCCCTTCTCAATCCGGGAAGGTGGAGATGTGTCTGCCCCCGTTGCGACGGTGGGTGTGGGCACTGATAAAGCCAGTTATTACCTCGGTGACAAGGCTGTCATTGAGAATACCCTGCTCAATAGCAGTAGTAGCACACTGATACAGCCTGCCAACTATCGCCTGGTTGTCAGTGACGAGAGCGGCGACGTGTTGCTCAATAAAGAATATGTGTTGGCCGGTCTGGCGGTTGGCCAGGTTATGCAGCTCTACGAAAACCTGTCTCTGGAAGGTGTGGCCGCCGGCAACTATGAAGCGGTAGGCACCTTGACTGACGATGATGGGGATGTGCTGGCCAGTGACAGGCAGGCATTCACCGTCAGCATCAGCTCAATCAGAGCCGTGGAAGGTGAGGTCCAGGCCCGCGCTGCTAGCGTGTACCAGGGTGATCCGCAAACCTGTGATTTCACGCTCCGTAACATCAGCAGCGAGGCGATACAGAACCTGACAGTGATCAACACCCGACTGGATGTGGATAACCAGGCGGAGCTGCATCGCGATACACGAACAGTGAGTTTGCAGCCGGGTGAGACAACCACTTTCTCGGATGTGTTTGGTACGGCAGGCTTTAATCTGACTCGCCATGCCTGCGCCCTGCAGGTGGAAGAAAATGGTGAGCAGCGGGATGTGGACACTGCGATCTTCCAAATGGTGGAGCCACCGATTTCTCTGGAGGCCACGCTCTCCCTGTCAGGGAAACCGAGATTGTTGGTGCTGACGGACAAACAGCAAGATACCTGTACCGCTGTGGACTGGCTGACTTTGCGTGCAGAATTCCCCAAACCGCTATCAGCGAGCACCCTGGTAAGCGTGAAAGCGTTGAATTCCCTCTTCTTCACCCTTGATCTGGAGGCATCGACACCCCAAGCCTTTACCGACTTGCTGGACAACAATATCGGCACCGATGTGAATGTGGCGGTGACCAGCCTCAGCCGGGAGGCCGTTGAGGTACGGGTATCCGGCTCGGCGCTGCTAGGAGGCAAACACAATATCGTTGCCAAGTACCCCATATTCCTTTTCCTGCAAGGAAAGTTGGAAACTGGCCTGACAGGGTTCAAATGCGGTTATTTCCCGGCACTTGGCCAGCGTCTGGGCGACTTCGAAGTCGTGGATATCGAGGTCGAGGAAAGGGAAAGTGGGTCGTCTGTACATGAACAGTCGGAAATACCCTCACTGGCACAGCAGCAACAATGGCTGGATGCCTTCCTGATTGAAAATGGCTACAGCTACACCTTGGTGGATTCACTGGGTGGTTTCCGTGATGCCTTGTTATCAGGAAATTATCAGCAATATCTCTTGCTGGCAGACCGGGTGCCGTTGGGGCACTGGACCGCCAAGCAATTGCGAGAAGCCGTCAATCGGGGCGATGGGCTGGTGTATGCCGCCGGTGACAGGCCGCGGACTCTGCCCCTGTACCAGAGCTTGGGAATCCATCCACACGAGAGTCTGCTTGGCAACTATCTGTTCAGTCTGCTGGGCTGGGATGGTCACCGGGCGGATGGCGTGGAATTTATGCAATCCCCGCTCTCCGAGCCGGCCTATTTGCCACTGACTCTGGATCGCCGATTGCCGCACATACATCACCATAAAGCCGATGTTGCCGCTTCGTATCAGGGGGTCAGTGATCACTCTCTCCAGTGCCTGGCCTATTCCGGTCAGCACGATGCTGTCACCCATCGTGAGTATGGCGAAGGGCGGGCAGTGTATGTGGGTTACGATCTGCTGGCCGAAGCGGTAGCCGAAAGCGGTAGTGATCACCATGCCGGGTTGTTGTCGCGGGCACTGGAGCACACCACAGCAGAAAATCTGATAAATCGGCCGGGCGCAGTGTTCCCCGTCACTCTGTCGTTGCAAAACACGGGGCCTGCTGTCGACGTCCAGGCGGATATAGCCATGTCCCTGGGGGGAGAAGTGCTTAACACCTTGCCTGCTACACAGAATAGTTCGTTGTCGTGGCAGTTGCCTTTGGCCGAAGCCGAGCAGCGTAATCTACACGCCTGGCTCGCTCCGAATTTCTCGCAGGGCTCGGCCACATTAAGCGCCGAAGTCACCGCCAGCCTTGGTAGCGGTGCCTCGCTAACGCTATCGGAAATGCTGCCACTGCAGGAAGGGCCGGATACCCAGACCCTGGGGGAAGTGACTCAAGCCGTACAGGCGGCCTACGGTCAGTCCCTGCTGGATCTGAAATTGAAGAAAGCGGCGCTTCTGCTGGAAATGGCGATGGTGGCCAATAGTCATGGGCATGAAGCCCTGGCCATCAAGAAAGCCCTGAAAGCCACATCGGCCCTGGCAGGCTCAAGTCACCCGGATGCGCCATTGCTACGCGAAAATCTGGATTGGGCAATTTGGGCCTTGAATCGGTAATTGGGGCGAGAGGGTTATGAACGGAACAAGAATCGAGGCTAAGTGTATGTTACGGGGGAATGGACTCATGGAGCATAGGGAAAAGGTGCATAACGTAGGCGCGCCAGCCATGGAGAAAATCCGTGAGTCCGGCCGATTTGCCCGCACCGTTGCGATGGCGGCAGTGCTGTTGTTGCTCAACGGGGTGATCTGGCCATCCTGGGCAGTCGCACTGGAAGTAGAGCGGCAGAAGGACATTGCCGAGCAGGCCCGCTGGGAAGCGAAGAACCAACATCTGGATCAGGTGCTAAAGCATGTTCGTGACAGAGTCCGTGACCGTAAGGCGCTGATTGACCAGCGTTTGGCCAAGGAAGGGGGTATGCTGGATAACATGCTTTCGGCCATAGGGCTGAGCCAGCTGACGCTGGAAGGCGTTGATGACCTGAGCTGGTTGGCTGGGCGGGCCGAGCATCTGCATCAGCAGGCGCTGAAAGAATTTGATGCCACCGGCAAGCGGCTGCGGGAGAAGCAGTTGCCAGAGAAAATTCAGCAGCGGCACGCCGAGGCTCGTCAACAATACCGGGAACGTTACCAGACCATGCAAGTTCGGATGGCGGCCATGCTGGAAGCAGAGAGTCTGCAGGAGCAGCAGGACGCAGCGGCGTCGCTGAAAGAGTGGATGGACAGCTTCACCCTGGAAAAGCCCCGTGACCCTTTTGACCCGAACAACTTGCCATGGGGCACCCCGGACCCGAACCTGACACCGGAGCCGTCCACCACCGCCAGAGAATTAAGCGCCAGGAATGCGCTTCCCCTATTCGAACGTGGCGTGCAACTGGCCAGTAACGTCATTACCCCTGACATGCTCGGACAACCCGGAGGCCCCACGGAAGAGGACCTGGCCGCCACCCTGGATGCCCAGCTCACCGATGCCGTCCGTGCGAAGGCGGAGGCGCTGGATCACGACCCAGTGGCAATCTACCAGTGGGTTCGCAATAATATCGAGTTTATTCCCAGCCATGGTTCCATCCAGGGCGCGGATTACACCCTGCAACACGGTAAGGGCAATGCCTACGACACAGCCAGCTTGCTGGTTGCCTTGCTCCGTGCCGCCAACATCCCTGCCCGCTACACGTTCGGTACCGTACAAATGCCTGCCGATCAGGTGATGAACTGGGTAGGCAACGTCAATACGCCGCAAGCCGCCAGCGATCTTCTGGGGCAGGGCGGTATCCCCAATGTTGGCATGGTCAGCGGAGGGGAAATCACCCACATCAACCTGGAGCATGTGTGGGTGGAGGCCTGGATCGACTATCACCCCAGCCGTGGTGCCAAGCATAGCGTGGGCGATAGCTGGGTGCCCATGGATGCCAGCTTCAAGCAATACGAGTACACCGAGGGCATGGCCCTGGAAGAGCAGGTGCCCTTCGATGCTCAAGGTCTGGCCCAGACCATTGAGCAGGAAAGCACCATCAATGAAGAAGAGGGCTGGGTGCAGGGCGTGCCCCAGCAGGCTATGGAAGATGCCTTTGCCGATTATCGCACCCAACTGGAGGCCTTTCTGGAAAACCAAGCCCCTGACGCCACAGTAGGGGAAGTGCTGGGCACTCAGAACATCAAGACAGTGATCCACCAGCAGCTGGCCGCCGGGCTTCCTTATCAATTGCTGACACGCAAGCTGGTAGCGTCCGAGTTATCTGATAGCCTGCGCTGGAAATTCCGTTACCAGCTCTATACTAACCAGTTCGGTCGGCAGGGCAGCGAATTAATCAGTATCCAGCAGCCCACCGTAGCCCTGGCCGGCCGCAAACTCGCCCTGTCCTTCAAACCGGCCACCCCGGAAGATGAGGAGGCCCTGGCCAGTTATCTGCCAGAGCCGGATGAAAACGGCGAGGTCGACCCCAACGATATTCCCGATACTCTACCGGGCTACCTGATCGATCTAACTGGTGAGTTCACCATTGGCAATGAGGTAGTAGCCACAGCGACCACCAATACCGCCATGGGCTCCGAGCTACAATCCGAAATGGGCTATTGGCAGCCCAACCAGAGGTGGCGAACCAGTCAGAACGAAGCCGTTGCCGGCGAATACAGAGCCCTGGCGCTGAATCTGCAAGGCATCAGTCAGAGTCAGGCCCAAGATCTGCAAACCGATCTGGAAAGCACCCGGCAAAAACTGGAGGCAGAAGACTTTGCGGGCCTGACCAAGCAGCAGGTAGTCGGTGATCTGCTCTATAGCACCATCCTCAGTTATTTCGCCCTGAATGACATGCAGGACAAGATTAGCGAAAAGCAGGCCCACAGTGTGGGTTACCGTGCCCCCAGCTATGGCCTGTTCAAAACCAGCCTGTCTCCGGTCTACTTCTACGGTATCCCTCGCAACGTCAAAGCCACCGGTCTGACTATGGACGTGGATCGCTTCGCGGGAACGCGCGTCGATAAAGATGGCAATGTGGAACGCAGGTTGGCGTTCAACCGTGCTCGTGGTGCCCGGCTATCGGCCATGGAGCACCTGGTGCCAGAGCAAATGTACAGCACGGAAGATGCCCCAGCACACGGTATCAGTGCGGTGAAAGCCATCCAGCTTGCTGCTGCTGAAGGGCAGAAAATTTGGACGATTACCCAGGGGAACCTGGATCAGGCGCTGGCCAGTATCGAGTTGTCCGATGAGGTAGAAACCGATATCCGTAACTCGGTATATGCGGGCAAGGAAGTGACAGCCCATGAGAGGCCGGTGAATTTCTTTGGGAGTCAGTCCTCCGGGTATATTGTTCTGGATCCTTATAGTGGGGCTGGGGCTTATTTGATTGAGGGTGGGGAGAATGGTTCTAATA
>NZ_LWEZ01000334.1:0-697 GCF_001634945.1 Alcanivorax sp. HI0044 | reverse complement strand
TCGACCATGTCCACGCCACTTGATTGCTCAGATCGACCTTCGGTACCGGATACGGTTTCCGTTGACACAAGTCGTCATCGAGACTATTGGAGATAGCAATTCTTGCAGTGCTTCAGATTAAAGACTTCAGTTCGATATTCGGATTAGACAACACTTCAGCGCTGACACTCTTGCGCAGTTTAACCAACTGTTTACCCACCATGAATGCAACTGGAAAATTGACTGCATCAACAGCAATAACATGACCAAGACATAGATAGAAAACTGCGAATTCCTTGTCAAGGATACTGCCACGCAGTACACGCTGGTCATGATTTTGGGACAATCCTACCATCTGCAAACGAACATCATACTGGTTCGACCAGAACCAGGGAGGGCTATCGTAGGGCTTTTCTTCACTCATAAGTGTAGCTGCCGCCGTACGAGCTTGCTCAACAGCGTTAGCGACTGATTCAAGACGCTGCCTTTTGTCGAAGAACAGATTATGATGGCGGGTACAATCTCCTATCGCCAGAATGTCTGGGTCATCGGTGCGGGTAAATTCATCGACGACAACGCCATCATCGCAAAGCAGGCCAGCATTTTCAGCCAAGGCCGTTTCTGGTATGACACCAATCGAAACGAGAACGATGTCCGCTGACACCTTACCCCCATCGGCCAAGGTCACACCATTCACGCACCCTTGATCATCTGATTC
>NZ_LWEZ01000333.1:0-918 GCF_001634945.1 Alcanivorax sp. HI0044 | reverse complement strand
ATAGTCCATTAATCGAAAACGGCATACCGTATCGTCATCCTCTGCTTCCGCTGTATTTGCAGCAACCATCGGCAGAAGTGTGGGCTTTAGGTTGTCTTCAGACTCTGACATAACGGCTTCTGAGCGTTGCTGAATCGAAGTGTAATCGGACTCCTCAGGTGTTTCTGCCATAGCCGCGCGCACCGGGTTGAGATCCACATAGGCCATACACTGCAGCACCGCCTTCTCATCCAGCAAGGCCTGGCATTTGTAGCGGCTTTCCCAGAACCGGCCCTTACAACAATCTTCCTCATTGGCCTTACGGGCCAGATACTCATTTAGACACTTCATGAACCAGCCAAGGTCATACAGGCGCTCACGCCAGGTTTGCACGATCTCCAATGCCTTAAGCGTTTCCGCGGACTCAGTCTCTCCCTTGAGCCAACGTGTGACGATCAATGGCCCTCTGAATAACTGCATCCACCGGTCTGCCACTTCCTGATCAGACCAGCCCAAGGCTTTCTTCTGGTTAATACGAAGGACTACATGGTAATGATTGGACATCACCGCATAGGCACAAAGGTCGATGGCAAACACCTCACCCAACACGGCAAGGCGATCCACCACCCATTGGCGGCGATGCTCATAATCCTGACCGGAATAATGATCCTGACCACACAGAAAGGCCCGCCGCACACAGCGGCAGATACAGTGATAGTAAGACGTGGAATCCAGCGAAACCTGGCTATAACGCGCTCGGGTCATTACAAGCCTCCTTGCTTATCCATCACCCAACACTACTGACTACTCAAACCCAACTACATCAGAAAACAACCACAAACCCCGTAAGACATTCCCCAATTCATGCGTGTCCCCGATTAGTTTTGGGGGCGCCCTGCGCCGGGTACTGGCAGACTGGTGCCCGCCCTTTGACGGCTT
>NZ_LWEZ01000332.1:0-753 GCF_001634945.1 Alcanivorax sp. HI0044 | reverse complement strand
CTCGGTGGTTTGTGTGGTCAGGTCTTCCAGGTGGATCGCCAGAGCACTGTCAAAACCATTGTCCTTCATGCGCTTGGCCAGGTAGTCCAGGCTTTTGCCTTCGACGCCCTTGTCACCGTAAACGGTGTAGGCGGCGGTGGCTTTTATGCCCATGGCGGCAAACTTGGCGACAATGGCATCTTCCAGATGCTCACGCAGTTCATGATCGACCAGCACGCCAACCACCAGGGATTGGTATGGGCCTTTGGGTGTGGCCTGGGAGCCGGTTTCAGCGCTGATGACTTTGGTGTCGTGATAGCCGCTGGCACAGGCTGCGAGCAGTACGGTGAACAGGGCCAACAGGGTCAATTGCAGTTTTTTCATGGTTTCCATCCTCTTGAGAAAAGCCGGCCGTGGCCGGCTGTTTCACTATCCGTTTAGAAGTTGTAGGTGGTGCTCAGGGACAGGTAATCCCGGTCTTCGACCACGCTGTACTCTTCATCGTTGTAGGTTGTGTAGGACAGGTTGGCGCTGAGTTGCTTGTAGGCCATGCCCAGGCTCACGCCGACGGTACGGGCATCTTCCTGCATCGCATCATCGCTGGAATAACCCTCAACACCGTGATTGAAGGTCAGGCCAGGGGTCAATGAGACCGCGCCGATGGCGTTGGCGTAGGTGGAGGTCAGGCTCAGCTGATAGCCCCAGCTGAAGTCGGTGACATAACCGTCTTCTCCCAGTTCGCCGACACCAAAGTTGGTGTGGCGACGGAAGCGC
>NZ_LWEZ01000331.1:0-1423 GCF_001634945.1 Alcanivorax sp. HI0044 | reverse complement strand
GTGGTGATACTCCAGCGTTTCGGCAGAAATATGCGGTTCCAGTGCATTTTTCTCGAACGGAAGCGGCGGTAATTCAAAAGCCATAATTTGTCCCCTGACATCATGTTGTCCCATTGCTCACTGCAACGGGCCGAAATTCCCCGCAGACAACCTGCCGGTGGCCTGCGGCCGAACGATAATAACAAGCTACCGGTCGTGTTCTCTACTCTGGCAAGGCTTTGCCTTTCGGTATCATAGACAAAACCTATCATTTGCCAGCAATACGTGACCGGCAGGTCCTTGTCAGATGGGGCGCAACGCCCTTGTTTCAAGTACAATGCGCCCCAATTTTTACGTTCCGGGACGTTTCTTTTGCGTTCTGTTAACGCCTTCAACTGTTTGGCAGGAGAAAAACATGTCTGATGATGCAGTCGTCATTGTAAACGGTGCCCGCACCGCCATGGGCGGTTTCCAGGGTTCCCTGTCCGCTGTCAGCGCCCCGGAACTGGGTGCCGCGTCCATCCGCGAAGCGGTCGCTCGCGCCGGCCTGAAAGCCGAGGACGTACAGGAAGTCATCATGGGCTGTGTACTGCCCGCCGGCCTGAAACAGGGCCCGGCCCGTCAGGCCATGCGTCTGGCCGGCCTGCCGGACAGCACCGGCGCCACCACCATCAACAAGCTGTGTGGTTCCGGCATGAAGGCCACCATGTTTGCCTACGATTCCATCAAGGCTGGCCCCAACGACATCGTGGTATCCGGCGGCATGGAATCCATGACCAACGCCCCCTACGTGCTGGACAAAGCCCGTGCCGGCATGCGCATGGGCCACGGCCAGATCTTTGATCACATGTTCCTGGATGGCCTGGAAGATGCAGAAACTGGCCGCCTGATGGGCTCTTTCGCCCAGGAAGTGGCCGACAAGCGCAACATCACCCGCGAAGACATGGACAACTACGCCATCGAATCCCTGAACCGCGCCAATGCGGCCGTCGATAACGGCTGGTTCAAGGACGAAATCGTGCCGGTGACCGTGAAGACCCGTAAGGGTGAAGTGGTTGTCGACACCGACGAACAACCGGGCAACGCCAAGATCGACAAGATCCCCACCCTGCGCCCGGCCTTCGCCAAAGACGGCACCGTCACCGCCGCCAACGCCAGCTCCATCTCCGATGGTGGCTCAGCGCTGGTACTGGCCCGTGAATCCGTGGCCAACGAGCGCGGCCTGCAGCCGCTGGCCCGCATCCTCGCCCACGCCACCAACAGCAAACACCCCAGCGAGTTCACCATTGCCCCCATTGGTGCCACCGAAGCGGTGATGAAGAAGGTCGGCTGGAGCGTGGACGATGTGGACCTGTTCGAGATCAACGAAGCCTTCGCCATGGTGGCGATGATGCCGATGATCGATCTGGGCATTCCCCACGAGAAAGTGAACATCCACGGCGGC
>NZ_LWEZ01000330.1:0-1437 GCF_001634945.1 Alcanivorax sp. HI0044 | reverse complement strand
TCCCGCAGGCAATCTGCCCGATACCGGGAAAGCACCTATCTAGCCCCGCACCGCTTGCAGCTCCCCCGCCGCCCCCGGATACTACCCCCATGGAAAACACACCTTTGAAACACCAGTTGCTGGTGGCCATGCCGCAAATGGCCGACCCGGACTTTGAACATTCCGTGACCTATATCGTTGAGCACAGCAGCGAGGGCGCCATGGGGCTGACCCTCAACCGCCCGGTGCAGATCAGCCTGGGTGATATCCTCAGCGACATGGATATTGAAATCGAAGTGCCGCCCTCCGAGCGACATCGTGTGGTGGCCGGTGGGCCGATACAGCAGGAAGCCGGCTTTGTGCTGCACAGTGCCGCCACCCGCTGGCACGCCAGCACGGTCCTCAGTGATGGCCTGATCCTGACCACCAGCCGTGACATTCTGGAAGCCATCGCCATTGGTGAAGGCCCGGAGCAGTCCCTGATCTGTCTGGGCTACGCGGGCTGGGACGCCGGGCAGCTGGAGCAGGAGCTGGTGGATAACGCCTGGCTCAGCACCCCCGCCAGCCGTGAGCTGGTGCTCGACACCCCCTTCGAACAAGCCTGGCACGCCGCAGCCGCGCGTATTGGCGTGGATATGAGTTTGATTGCCACCCAGGCGGGGCACAGTTAATGCAGTTGATAGTTGATAGTGGACAGTTGACAGCTACCCACCGGCATCTTTCTTTCTTTTGTGAAGCTGGCAGCCTGCAGAATTTTTCGGACGCGGCCAGCGACCTGTCTGCTCCTGCCGGGCTGGATCGCGCCGCTGTCAATTGTCCACTATCAACTGTCCACTGCTTTTCATGATTCTTGCCTTCGATTACGGCACACAAAAGATCGGCGTGGCCAGTGGCAATGAGCTGCTGGGCACCGCCACACCATTGAAAGCCCTCCCTTGCAAAAATACCCAACCCAACTGGGATGATATTGCCGCGTTGTTGAAAGAGTGGGAACCGGAAGCCCTGGTTGTCGGCTTGCCGCTGAATATGGATGGCAGCGATAGCGAGTCCACCGCGCGCGCACGTAAATTTGCCAACCGCCTGCATGGCCGCTTCGGAAAAAAAGTGTGGCTGGTGGATGAGCGTTTGAGCACCCGCGAAGCCCGCGAACGTACCGGCATTCAGAAAGCCGATAGCCAGGTTGATTCCATGGCGGCGGTGATTATTGCGGAAGGGTTTTTTGCTGGGGACGCCGAGGCCATTGGCTAATGGGGGGGCAAAAGGCAGGTCAGGTTCACCCAGCGGGCACAAAGAGCCATAGGCGTAACCTGACATCCTGTGTTCTTTTGCGTAAAGGTGTGGAAGTCGGATTACGGCCTTCAGCCTAATACGACCTACGAAAGTCATCAATGTTTACTGCTTGACCCCTTCCACAGAAATAATAATGTCCACGGTTTCTGAAGCTGGGCCCAAGTCCTT
>NZ_LWEZ01000329.1:0-731 GCF_001634945.1 Alcanivorax sp. HI0044 | reverse complement strand
GGTATGCTGCTGCGCCAAACCAAGATGGCCCATCTGGTCTTCGACGTGCTGCGCCCCTGGAAAATGTCACCGGAGCTCATGTGTTTCGTTGTCCTCGCAGTTGCCGCTGTACCTACCGCCTATACTGGGGCATCGGGCATCTTCGTCATCGCCGCCGGTGCTACAATCTATAACGAGCTGGTTCGTGCTGGCGCCCGCAAACAGCTGGCTCTGGCTGCCACCGCCATGTCCGGCTCCATGGGTGTGGTGCTACGTCCTTGCCTGCTGGTGGTTATCATCGCTGCGCTAAACAACAGTGTAACCACGGATGAACTGTTCACTTCCGGCCTGAAAATCTTTGGCCTGTCGTTACTCTTGTTCTTCATTTACAGCCAGTTCGCCCGTACTGCCCCCGCACGTATTGCACCGTTCTCTGAAGCGGTTCCCCAGAGCCTGAAACGCCTGATCCCTCTGCTGCCCTATGTGATCATCATGGGGACGGTTGTGGTGCTCTTCCGGGATCTGCTGGATACGGAGCTGAACGAGAACTACGCACCGATCATTCTGCCGGTGATGTTGCTGGCGATTCTTGCCTACGAAAAGCTGAGCCAGAAATCGCTGCATGTCTTCACCGTGATCCTGGTACCACTGCTGATCTATTCTTGCTACAACCTGTGGATCATTAATGATGCTCTGAACGCTGGCGCCATTCCCACCGGTACCTCTGCAGAGCAACTGGAAGGCCTGTTCTG
>NZ_LWEZ01000328.1:0-796 GCF_001634945.1 Alcanivorax sp. HI0044 | reverse complement strand
CGGTGGCCGCCACAGTCCAGCTGGAACCGATACTCAGGGCAATAATCGCGCAGATCAGGCAGGCCGCCGCGTAGAACAGCGACGGGTTCATCAGCTCCAGGCCAAAATAGATCAGCGACGGGACAATGCCCGCCAGCCGCCAGGTGCCAATCAGCGCGCCGACCATCAGCAGAATCAGGATGGCACCCAGCGCCACCGAGATTCCCTGTACCATGGCGGTTTCGATTTCCCGCCAGGTCAGACCGTTCTTGAACGCGATCAATGAGGCCAGGCCGGCGCAGAACAACAGGGCAATCTGGTTAGGCCCGGAAGACGCGCTGTCACCATACAGGTACACCGCCGCCGCCAGCAGGCCCACCAACACGACAATCGGCAGCAAGGCATCAAACAGGGAGGGACGGCGGTGTCGGGATTCAGTCATGGCGGCAACAGTGGGCGACAGAACGTTCGGTTATACGTGAGCAAGCGCAAGTAAGCACTTACCGCCTGTACAGAAAGCGGCGCAGTCTACCAGTGCAGCGACAGACCGGCATCACCGGTCGTCGGAGTTTCACTCGGCAAACGGCAACCGAAAACGGCCACACGACAGGCGCAGCTGGCACCAACAAGACAGCGCGTCAGGCGCTATTCGCCAGTGCCTTCAGGGCATCGCCTTCCAGACGGTAGCGCACCCACTCTGACTGGGGGCGTGCGCCCAGGCCTTCATAGAAATCGATGGCGGGCGTATTCCAGTCCAGTACGCTCCACTCGAAACGCCCGCAATCACGCTCCACGGCCAAAGCCGCCAGCCGGGCCA
>NZ_LWEZ01000327.1:0-962 GCF_001634945.1 Alcanivorax sp. HI0044 | reverse complement strand
GTGACCGAGGGCATCCTGGTGGGCATGAAGCGTGGCCTGTCCAAACTGGAGGCTGCGAAAGAGATTGTCCGCCAGACCGTCTGGCCGCTGTTGGGTGCCACGGTCATTGCCATCATGGCGTTTGCGCCGATTGGCCTGTCTGACGACGCCACCGGTGAATACACCAATACCCTGTTCTGGGTGCTGTTGATTTCATTGATGCTCAGCTGGGTGACGGCGATTACGTTGGTGCCGTTTTTTGCCAATGTGTTCTTCAGCGAGAAGGATGTGGGTGGCCAGGACGGGGAGGGTGAAGACCCTTACGCCGGCAGGGTCTTTGTGCTTTATCGCCGCCTGCTGGACCGTGCCATCCATCATCGGGTGATCGCCCTGAGCGCCATGGGTGCGCTGTTGGTGATTGCGGTGGTCGGTTTTGGTTTCGTTAAACAGGCGTTTTTCCCGCCCTCCAATACGCCCATGTTTCTGGTGGACTACTGGTTGCCCCAGGGCAGCGATATTCGCGCCACCCAGGATGCTGCCGCCCGGCTGGAGCAGGCGTTGCTGGAGATGGACGGCGTGGAGCAGGTGACCACCACCGTCGGCCAGGGCGCGCAGCGTTTCATGCTGCCCTATGCACCGGAAAAGAGTTACCCCAGCTACGCGCAACTGATCGTGCAGGTCGCCGACCGGGAGCAGATCAATCCGACCCTGGCGGCGACCCGCGAGCTGATTCGAAACGAGCATCTGCAGGCGTTTGCGAAGGTGAAGCGCCTGATGATCGGGCCGAGCCCGGCGGCTTCCATCGAAGCCCGTTTCAGCGGGCCGGACCCGAAAGAGTTGCGGGCGCTGGGCCTGAAAGCCCAGGCCATCATGCACGACGATGGCGGACTGGAAAGCATCCGCCATGACTGGCGGCAGCAGGAAAAAGTGATCCGGCCCCAGTTTCAGGAAGCCCAGGCCCGGCGGGCCGGCATTACCCGTGA
>NZ_LWEZ01000326.1:0-777 GCF_001634945.1 Alcanivorax sp. HI0044 | reverse complement strand
AGCCGAAACGGAGCTTTTCCTCATCGCTGAGCGACTCAAAGGTGGACCAGCCGTTAAAGGGATTGAAGGACTGATCCAGTGGCACCTCGGATTTGGGGAAATCCTGCGACCAATCCACATCCATATCCGCATTCCAGTTGAGCTCTTTTCCCAATTTGTACAATTTGCGGATCCGCCCGTCGGCGGAGGAGTAGTCCCAGTTGTAATGCCCGGTAAGCGGGGTCTGGAATATTTCCACCACATCTTCAACGTGCTGTGTGGTCAGTTTGTCTTCAATATCCTCATGACCTGGGCCATCCCAGTTTTCATAGATACTGACATGGGCAGGCGGCGTGCTGACTTTAGTTATTTTCATGGGGCATCCCTGGTAGCGCTAAGTCATGACTCAACGCTAGGCGGATGCCGGGAAGGGAGCAATGTCGTGATATGACAATTAACGCCGTCCGTGGCGCCTAAACACAATGGATCAAGATCCGCTTAATCGGTGCTGCCATCGTCAGAAAGCAGAAAGTGAGCTCGGGCAATGGTAATCGGCTCCTGGCGGTTTTTTTGCCAGGCACTGATGCGCACGTTGGCGATACGCCGGCCCAGACGAGTCACGCTGCATTCGGCGTAGGTGTCGCGGAACAGCCCCGCGCGCAGATAATCGATAGTGAAATCGATGGTTTTCGGCACTTTGGGCTCGCCCATTTGCAGCAGGATGAAGATGATCGCCGCCTGCTCCATAAAACCGGCCACCGCCCCGCCGTGCAGCGCTGGCAAGGTCGGGTTGCCGAC
>NZ_LWEZ01000325.1:0-1620 GCF_001634945.1 Alcanivorax sp. HI0044 | reverse complement strand
GCAGCACGGAGGAAAAGATGTCCCGCAGCGCTAGCAGGCTGTTGGAAAGCCCCTTGCGTACTCAGCGTGGTCAGAAGGGTGCAGCTGTTGTGTTTTGTCGCGACGGGCAGGGTGGTTCCCTTTCCTAGCGACAAAGCGCAGCAGATGTGCCCTTCTGGCCTCGCCCTCCGGGTCTTCCAGGCTGGCCCGCACTCGTTGTTGCAATGTCTCGATGGGTGGACACACACCTTCAACATTGCGCGTAGATTGCGAGCCAGCCTGGAAGACTGAGTATGTAAGGGGCTTTCCAACAGCCTGCATGAGCCTGATCCGGATCGCACTTCAGATTCATGCGCCCTTCACCACCCTCCTGCCCCAGCGTTGCGAACATCTTGTCGCGCACTTTCATCACCGCCACACCCGGGCCGAAAGGATAATCCTCCATCGCTTCAGGCTTGCCGAGAAGATATTGGCGAGCGGTATCGGCATCCATGTCCACCTCGTTTCAAATGCGGGTTCCATTACCCGAGCCGTCGTAAAACGGCCAGGTTTAGCATGGGTCAGGTTCTTCTGATTTTCGCTGTTAACTATTCACTGTTAACTATTAATTGCCTTCTCAGATTTCCCGGGTTTCACGGAAACGGATATCCGGGTGTCGCTCCTGGGCCAGTTGCAGGTTCACCCGCGTGGGCGCCAGGTAGGTCAGGTGCCCTGCACCGTCCCGGGACAGATTATCGTAGGCTTTGCGTTCAAAGGCAGACATGTCTTTTTCACTATCGGCTTCCACCCAGCGAGCCGTGGCCACACTCACCGGCTCATAACGGCAATCTACCCCGTATTCGCCTTTCAAACGCGCAGCCACCACGTCGAACTGCAGGGTACCCACTGCACCGAGAATCACATCGTTGTTACGCAGCGGGAAGAACACCTGGGTAGCGCCCTCTTCTGCCAGCTGGGTCAGGCCCTTGTGCAGCTGCTTGCTTTTGAGCGGGTCGTTGAGCACCACCCGCTGGAACAGTTCCGGTGCAAAGTGCGGAATGCCGGTGAAGGCCAGCTCTTCGCCTTCGGTGAAAGTATCGCCGATCTGAATGGTGCCATGGTTATGCAGCCCGATAATGTCACCGGAAAAAGCCTCGTCCACATTATCACGCTCACCGGCCAGGAAGGTCAGCGCATCGGGAATACGCACGTCCTTACCGGTACGCACCTGCTTTAGCTTGATGCCCTTCTGGTACTTGCCAGAACAAATGCGCATAAAGGCAATACGGTCACGGTGGCGGGGGTCCATGTTGGCCTGAATCTTGAACACAAAGCCGGTCATCTTGGGCTCATCGGCCGCCACGGTGCGAGCCGTCGCATCGCGAGGCTGCGGTGGCGGCGCCCACTGCACCAGGCCATCGAGCATATGGTCAACGCCGAAATTGCCCAGCGCGGTGCCGAAGAAAACCGGGGTCAGTTTGCCGGCCAGGAAACGCTCCAGATCGAACTCGTGGCTGGCGCCCTGGACCAGCTCCAGAGTGTCGCGCAGCTCCTCGGCGTAGTCAGCGCCCACGGCCTCATCCAGCTCGGGATTATTGAGCCCTTTCACCTCGCGCACGTCCTGCACAGTGTGGCCCTGACCGGTCTTGTACAGCACGGTGG
>NZ_LWEZ01000324.1:0-7233 GCF_001634945.1 Alcanivorax sp. HI0044 | reverse complement strand
GCTGGACCGTATTGATGCGCAGACCCCGGTACCGGTAGGCCTGGAGCCGCTCACCGTGGAAGTGGTGGCGCTGGACTGGAAGTGGCTGTTTATCTACCCGGAGCAGGGGATCGCCACCGTCAATGAGCTGGCGGCGCCGGTGAATCACCCGATTCGCTTCAAGATCACCGCTTCTACCATGATGAATTCCTTCTTCATTCCGGCCATGGCCGGGCAGATCTATGCCATGGCGGGTATGGAAACCAAGCTGCATGGGGTGATCAACGAGCCGGGTGTCTACAAGGGCTTTTCTGCCAACTACAGTGGCGCCGGTTACTCGCAGATGAAATTCGACTTCCACGGACTTAGCGAAGAAGACTTCGCCAGCTGGGTTGAGGAAGTGAAGGCCAGCGACGGGAACCTGAGCCGTGATGAATACCTGCAACTGGCAGAGCCGAGCATTGATGACCCGGTGAGCTATTACGGCCAGGTAGACCCGACGCTTTACTACGGCATTTTCAATCGCTGCGTGGAACCGGGCCAAGTCTGTATGGAAGACATGATGTACCACGGCGGCATGGACAAGCACGCCGGTCATCACGGCGATGCCAAGGCTGAGCATGCCGATCATCAAGATCATGCCGGCCATCAGTCTCATGGAGGCCACCATGAATAATCCTCTCCTGATCGCAAACGCAGTAGGTGCCGCCCATGTTTGATAACCTGGACCTGACCAAGCTGATCTTTGGTCGCCTTACCTGGGACGCGATTCCCTTCCATGATCCGATCATCCTCGGCACCTTTGCCGTGGTGGCGCTGGGTGGCATTGCGCTGCTCGCCGCCCTGACACGCTACAAGCTGTGGGGTTACCTGTGGAACGAGTGGTTCACCACCATCGACCACAAGAAAATCGGCATCATGTACATCATTCTTGGCCTGGTGATGCTGCTGCGTGGCTTCGCCGATGCCATCATGATGCGCCTGCATCAGGCCATGGCCTTTGGCGACGCCACCGGCTACCTACCGCCGCATCACTACGACCAGATCTTCACCGCCCATGGCGTGATCATGATCTTCTTCGTGGCCATGCCGCTGGTGACGGGGATCATGAACTACCTGATTCCGTTGCAGATCGGTACCCGCGATGTGGCCTTCCCGTTCCTGAACAATTTCAGTTTCTGGATGACCACCGGCGGTGCCGTGTTGATGATGGTCTCCCTGTTTATTGGTGAGTTCGCCAAGACCGGCTGGCTGGCCTACCCGCCTTTATCGGGGATATTGCAAAGTCCCGGTGTCGGGGTGGATTACTACATCTGGGCGTTGCAGATCGCCGGGGTGGGGACGCTGTTGTCGGGGGTTAACCTGTTGGTGACCATCGTCAAGATGCGCGCACCGGGCATGAGCCTGATGAAGATGCCGGTGTTCACCTGGACCTCTCTGTGCACCAACATTCTCATTGTGGCGGCATTCCCGGTACTGACGGCGGTGCTGGCCATGCTGTCCATGGACCGTTACCTGGATACGGCTTTCTTCACCAACGATCTGGGCGGTAACGCCATGATGTACGTGAACCTGATCTGGATCTGGGGCCACCCCGAGGTGTACATCCTGATCCTGCCGGTGTTCGGTATCTTCTCCGAGATCGTGGCCACCTATAGCCGCAAGCCGCTGTTTGGCTACACCTCTATGGTTTACGCCACCGTGGTGATTACCGTGTTGTCCTACTTGGTATGGCTGCACCATTTCTTCACCATGGGATCGGGGGCCAGCGTGAACTCGTTCTTCGGGATCACCACCATGATTATCTCGATCCCCACGGGGGCGAAGATCTTCAACTGGCTGTTTACCATGTTCCGGGGCCGCATCAAGTTCGATGTGCCCATGCTGTGGACCATGGGCTTCATGGTCACCTTCGTGATCGGTGGTATGACCGGTGTGTTGCTGGCGGTGCCGCCGGTGGACTTCGTGCTGCATAACAGCCTGTTCCTGATTGCGCATTTCCATAACGTGATCATCGGCGGCGTGCTGTTCGGTCTGTTCGCCGGTATTACCTACTGGTTCCCGAAGGCCACCGGTTACAAGCTGGATGAGTTCTGGGGCAAGATGTCCTTCTGGTTCTGGCTGATCGGTTTCTACTTCGCGTTCATGCCTCTGTACGTGCTGGGCCTAATGGGCGTGACCCGTCGCGTCAGCCACTTCGAGGATCAGTCCCTGCAAATCTGGTTCCAGATTGCTGCCTTCGGTGCGGTACTGATTGCGGTGGGCATTGCTGCCTTCATCATTCAGCTGGTGGTGAGCTTCATGCGCCGCGAGTCCTTGAAGGATGAAACCGGTGATCCGTGGGATGGCCGTACCCTGGAGTGGTCCACATCCTCTCCGCCGCCGCCGTACAACTTTGCCTTCACGCCACGCGTTCACGAGCTGGATGCCTGGTGGCAGATGAAGCGGCACGGTTTCCAGCGCCCTGAATCCGGCTTTATCCCGATTCACATGCCCAAGGGTACCTGGGCGGGCATCGTGCTCTCCGGTATCAGTGTGGTGATTGGTTTTGCTCTGATCTGGCACATGTGGTTGCTGGCGGGTGTGTCCTTTGTGGCGCTGATCGGCACAGCTATCTATCACACCTTCAATTACGACCGTGATTACTACATTCCGGCGGAAGAAGTAGAACGGATTGAAGCAGAACGTACACGGGAGCTTGCCAATGTCTGAAAATACCATGACTGCTGACGCGAACAGCACGCAGGACGGCCAGCTGGAGTTTCTGGTGAAGGGGGATCATCACCCCCAGAACGGGACCCTGCTGGGTTTCTGGATTTACCTGATGAGCGACTGTCTGATCTTCGCTTGTCTGTTTGCCACTTACGGGGTGCTTGGCCGCAGTTATGCGGGCGGGCCCACCGGCATGGAATTGTTCGATCTGAGCTTGATCGCTATCAACACCTCGTTGCTGTTGGTGTCGTCCATCACCTATGGCTTCGCCATGCTGCAGATGCAGGCCAACAAGGTGAAAGGGACCATGTTCTGGCTGGCCGTTACCGGCTTGCTTGGGCTGGGCTTTTTGAGCCTGGAACTGTATGAATTCCATCATTTGATTCATGTGGGCGCGGGCCCGCAGACCAGTGGCTTCTGGACGGCCTTCTTCGCTCTGGTGGGTACCCACGGTCTGCACGTGTTCTTCGGTATCGTGTGGCTGGTGACCTTGTTGTTCCAGTTGAAAAAGCACGGCCTGATCCCGGAAAACAAGCGCCGGGTATTCTGCCTGTCCATGTTCTGGCACTTCCTGGACGTGGTTTGGGTTGGCGTGTTCACTTACGTTTATCTGATGGGAGTGCTGCCATGAGCGAGCATACACACGATCATGATCATCACGATGCGGAGATTCCCCACGTTTCCCTGAAGGAATACCTGACGGGTTTCGTGCTGGCGGTGATCCTGACGGTGATTCCGTTCTGGTTGGTGATGGGCGATGTATTCGAAAGCTCTACCACCACGGTGATGGTGATCCTGGGCTTTGCGCTGGTACAGATTGTGGTGCACATGGTGTTCTTCCTGCACATGAACTTCCATTCGGAAGGGGGCTGGAACATGCTGGCGCTGATTTTCACGCTGATTCTGGTATTCATCACACTCGCGGGTTCCCTGTGGGTGATGCATAACCTGAACGTGAACATGATGCCGGGGATGATGGAGGGGGCGTCTCTGCATGCCCCCTTGCATGCTCAGTCATGCTGACCCGAGGGCGCGGCCTGAAGCGCGCATCTGCTGCGCCTTGTCTCTAGGAAAGGGGACCACCCTGACCGTCGAGACAAGACACAACAGCTGCACACTTCCGACCACGCTGAGCAAGCAAGGGGCATGCAGAAACGCCCCGGTCGCAACACATAGCACACACTCATGCGTAGGGCAGAGATCGGCGTTGCCGGTCTCCGCCTTTCCCTCCCCGCCACGTTTGAAGAGGCATGACCATGGCTCGTCGGCGTATTTTCACTTTCCTGTTTCTGCTGTTGACCGCAGTCGCTTTCGTCGGTTTTGTGGCGTTGGGTGTCTGGCAGGTGAAGCGGCTGGCCTGGAAAGAAGATTTGATTGCGCGGGTGGATGCCCGGGTGCATGCCGAAGCGGTGATCGCTCCGTCGCAACCTGGCTGGCCCTCTGTCAGTGAAGACACCCATGAGTATCTCCATGTCAGTGTGAGCGGCCAGTATCGGCCCGGGGCCGTTGCGCTGGTTTCTGCGGCGACGCAAGCGGGGCAGGGCTATTGGGTGATGGCGCCGTTGCAACGGGCCGACGGCAGCTGGGTCTATGTGAACCAGGGGTTTGTGCCCCAGGAGAAACGGGGTGCGGCCCAGTCGGGCGAATATACGCCGGCAGAGCCAGTCACCGTCACCGGGCTGCTGCGCCTGAGCCATCCCGGTGGCGGTGTGTTCCGGGACAATGTGCCAGCGGAAAACCGCTGGTATTCCCGTGATGTGCAAGCCATGGCCGAGCGTCAGGGGCTGTCGCCGGTGGCGCCGTATTTCGTGGATGTGCAGGCCACAGTCAGTGAACTGCCGGTGGGCGGGCTTACCGTCATCCAGTTCCGCAATAACCACCTCGTCTATGCCATCACCTGGTTCGCCCTTGCCTTTGGCATGCTGTTGGCGGCCTGGCTGGTACTGCGGGATTCACGCCGAACGCGTTAGTGTAGGTCGCCGCTGATTGTGTGACTTATGTCGAGTGCATTTTTTCACCAATCAAGGCGCTTTTCTGCAGGCATAGTGGGTCTACGTCAAAGAAAAGCAACACTGAGTGGCGGAAAAAGGCGCCGTCATAAGTTGCATTATTAGTGGCGACCTACACTAAACTGGGGTTATGGAAACCATGTCGTCGTCCTCACCCTCCAAGGGCTCCTTGTCTGGGTCGCTGTTTTCTGCGCTGCGCCGCAGCAGCGATGACCTGACTGGCCGCAAGAACCTGCAGCTACTGATTCAGCTGCGCTGGATTGCCATGTTCGGCCAGTTCGCCACCATTCTGGTGGTCAACTACGGTTTTGGTATCAAGCTGCCTGTGTCACAAATGCTGGTGGTGTTGTTTGGCCTGCTGTTGCTCAACGCAGTCAGCGTGCTGCGCCTGAGACTGCCGAAGCCGATTGGTAATACCGAGCTGTTCCTGTCCCTGCTGATCGATGTGGCCACACTCACCATGCTGTTGGCGCTCAGTGGCGGTGCCTCCAATCCGTTCGTGTTCCTGTATCTGTTGCAGGTGATTCTGGGGGCGGTGTTGCTGGAGGTCTGGTCTACCTGGGTCATTCTGATTACCACCACCCTGTGTTTTGGTTGGCTGGCCTGGTACGGCCATCCGCTACCCATGCCACTGGATCACTCCGAGGGGCTGTTCAGTCTCTACATCGAAGGGATGATGATCTGCTTTGTGCTCAATGGTGGTTTGCTGGTGATCTTTATCAATCGCATTACCCGCAACCGCCGGCAACGCGATGAACACCTGGCGGAGTTGCGCCAGCGGGCGGCGGAAGAAGAGCACATTGTGCGCATGGGGCTGCTGGCCTCCGGCGCAGCCCATGAGCTGGGTACGCCGCTGGCGACCCTGTCGGTGATTCTGGGTGACTGGAAACATATGGAACCGTTCAAGAGTGACGGGGACATGGCCCAGGAAATTGCCGAAATGCAGACACAGGTATTGCGTTGCAAGTCCATTGTCAGCGGTATTCTGTTATCGGCGGGCGAGGCTCGCGGGGAATCGTCGGAGGAAACCTCGGTACGCGAGTTCCTCGATGATCTGGTCGACGAGTGGCGTGAAACCCGGCCGGTGAAGGGCTTTGTCTATAGCAATGATTTTGGTGAGGATCTGAGCATCGTGTCGGACTCTGCACTCAGGCAGAGTATTCACAACGTATTGGATAATGCCCTGGAGGCCTCACCTAATTGGGTGAGCCTGGATGTGCACCGCGAAGAAGAAACCTTGTTGGTGTCCGTGACAGATCGAGGGCCGGGTTTTCCGCAGTCGATGCTCGATAATCTGGGACGGCCTTATCAGTCCAGCAAGGGGCGGCCGGGCAGCGGTCTTGGATTGTTTCTGGTGATGAATGTACTGCGTACATTAGGTGGCAACCTGAGGGCGAGTAACTCGCCAGAGGGGGGCGCCCTGGTGACCCTGTCTCTGCCGCTGTCCGTGGTCGCGCTGGAGCAGGAAAAAGGAGGAGCCAACGGTGTCTGATGAACAGCAGTCTGAAAGGCTGCTACTGATTGTCGAAGATGATGAAGCCTTTGCCCGTACCCTGACCCGTTCGTTTGAACGGCGTGGTTATCGGGTGATTCATGCGGATAGTCTGGAATCGATGCAGGTTCTGCTGGAAAGCCATGAGCCCGGTTTTGCCGTGGTCGATCTGAAGCTCAAGGGGGATTCGTCCGGGCTGGCCTGTGTGCAGACCCTGCATGAGCACGATGAAGACATGCTGATCGTGGTGCTGACCGGTTACGCCAGCATTGCCACTGCCGTGGAAGCGGTGAAGTTGGGGGCGTGTCATTACCTGGCCAAACCATCCAACACCGATGACATAGAAGATGCCTTCAACCGCGCGGAAGGTAATACTGACGTGTCTCTTACCGCGCGCGCCACCGATTTGAAAACCCTGGAGTGGGAACGCATCCACGAAACCCTGGCAGAAACCGGGTTTAATATCTCCGAAACCGCCCGGCGCCTGGGGATGCACCGCCGCACCCTGGCCCGCAAGCTGGAAAAGCAGCGGGTGAAGTAGCCCTTCCCGTAGGAGCGTCGCTGGCGGCGCGATCCCATAAGGTCGTTAGCGCGCCGCCAGCGACGCTCCTACAAGAACAGGGTGGTCTGTCGAAAAGCGGCTATGACATTCGACTAGTCAGGGAAAGCTAATTTCATTCTAAGGAGAGATGCCATGTCCAAGATTCGTCTGAACCCCTATCTGAATTTTCCGGGCACCTGCCGTGAGGCGTTCGCGTTCTACGCCGACTGCCTGGGCGCGGATATCGTATTCCAGCTGACCATGGGCGAGTCGCCCATGGCGGACGAGGTGCCAAAGGAATCCCATCACCATATCTGTCATGTTTGTCTGCAGGGTGATGGGATTGTGCTGATGGGGTCTGATTGCCCGCCAGAGTATTTTGAAAAAGCCCAGGGGACCACGCTGAGTGTGCAGGCTGATAGTGTGAAAGAGGCGGAAACCCTGTTTGCGGCGCTGGCGGAAGGGGGCGAAATTAAAATGCCCATGGAAGAAACGCCCTG
>NZ_LWEZ01000323.1:0-469 GCF_001634945.1 Alcanivorax sp. HI0044 | reverse complement strand
CCGGCAAGGAAATCATCATCAAGGATGTGATCGCCGATGCGTTCCTGCAGCAGATCCTGATGCGCCCGGCGGATTACAGCGTGATTGCCACCCTGAATCTGAACGGCGACTACATTTCCGATGCGCTGGCAGCGGAAGTCGGCGGGATTGGTATTGCGCCGGGGGCCAATATTGGTGGTTCCGTGTCGCTGTTCGAGGCCACCCATGGCACCGCGCCCAAGTACGCCGGGCAGGACAAGGTCAACCCTGGTTCACTGATCCTGTCTGCGGAAATGATGCTGCGCCACATGGGGTGGAGCGATGCGGCTGATCGGATCATCAACGGCGTGGAAGGCGCGATTGCAGCGAAAACGGTGACCTACGACTTCGAGCGACTGATGCCGGACGCGACACTGTTGACCTGCTCAGAGTTTGGGAATGCGGTGATTGAGCATATGGGCGCCTGAGGCGCCCGACGGGCTCAATAGCT
>NZ_LWEZ01000322.1:0-753 GCF_001634945.1 Alcanivorax sp. HI0044 | reverse complement strand
CTGGACACGGATTTTTACGAAAGCGAAGACCCGATCTGGAACCCGGCGCTGTTGACCATTCCGGTGCCGGGTATCCGCCGCATGGTGAACCTGGCTGCAGACCTGGACGATGTGATTCATCTGTCCATCGGCCAGCCCGACTTCAAACCGCCGGAGCACGTGATTCAGGCCGGGGTGGATGCGCTCTACGCTGGCCAGACCGGTTACACCATGGACGCCGGCCTGCCGGAGCTGCTGGAATCGCTGGCGGAGTACTACAGCAAACGCTATCAACGCACCCTGGTGCCGGAAAACTTCATGGTGACCACGGGCGCCACCGAAGCCCTGTATCTGGCGTTGACGGCCACCTCGGCCCCCGGCCGGGAATTCATCGTGCCGGACCCGTCTTTCATGCTCTACGGTCCACTGATCCGCATGAACGGTGGCATCGTGCGCAACATTGCCACCCGCGCCGAGAACAACCATCAGCTGGATCCCCAGGAAGTGATTGACGCCATGGGGCCCAATACCTTCGCGGTGATTCTCAACTCCCCCAGCAATCCCACCGGCACCATCTACCCACGAGAAACCATCGAAGCCATTGTCGAAGAAGCGGCCTATCGCGGCATCCATGTGATCAGCGACGAGGTCTATGACCACCTGATCTACGACGGAAAGCATTACCCCAGCGTCCTGTCCAGCTGCCCGGACCTGGACCACGTCATGGTGATCAGCAGTTTCTCGAAAACCTTTTCCATGGCCGGTATGCGTGTC
>NZ_LWEZ01000321.1:0-746 GCF_001634945.1 Alcanivorax sp. HI0044 | reverse complement strand
AGCCATCAATGATGACGTCGCTGTGCCCTCGGGCTACTGGGTGGAATACGGGGGCACCTACGAGAAGTTGCAGTCTGCGAGCCAGCGACTGACGTTGGTGGTGCCATTAACGCTGGTGATGATCGTGGCGTTGCTCTATTTCGCGCTCGGTTCGTTCAAAGATGCGCTGGTGATTTTCACCGGTGTGCCTCTGGCACTGACCGGTGGAGTGCTATTGCTGGTGCTGCGGGATATTCCGTTCTCCATTTCTGCAGCGGTGGGTTTTATCGCTCTCTCCGGCATTGCCATTCTGAATGGCCTGGTCATGGTGTCCTTTATCCGTGAGTTGATGCGGGATGGTGTGGCCCTGGATGAGGCCATTATTGAAGGTGCGGTAACAAGGCTTCGCCCCATCATTACCACCGCGCTGGTTGCCTCGTTGGGATTTGTGCCGATGGCGCTTAACACGGGTATCGGTTCGGAAGTTCAGCGTCCACTGGCCACGGTAGTCATTGGGGGCATCCTTTCTTCCACCGTGCTCACATTATTCGTGCTCCCTGCCTTGTACCGTTTGGTGAATGGCAAGAGCGCTCATATTCTTAACCAATCATAATGGAGAAAAACGCGTGAAAATCAGATTCTGCGTTGGATTGCTTGGCTTGCTGGCGAGTGGCGTGGCCATGGCTCATGGCATGTCAGCTGAAGATCAGGCAAGAGCCTTGAACGCTGGGTTTATGGAATACATTGAGCTTGGCGCTGTTCACATG
>NZ_LWEZ01000320.1:0-872 GCF_001634945.1 Alcanivorax sp. HI0044 | reverse complement strand
GGACAGGCCGGTATCAGTGAGGCGGTGATTCACCCGTACCTGGCTGATATCCATGCTGGCGCCCGCCGACACCCCGGTTTCACTGGAAACAAACAGCTCAATGCCCGCATTGGCGGAGCCAAGCTGCTCATCACTGTTGCCCACATTGGAACTTGCATTGGAGCGTAACAGCCACTTGCCCCGTGTGATCTGGTCGATCACAGCCGGGTCGCTAATCACCGCCACAAAGCGCTCCGCCCGCGCACCAATCCCCAGCCCCATGCGAACGGAATGAATATCCAGGTAGGTATGGGTGTCATCGCGCTGGTCGTGTAATACCGCCACCGACGTGCCACCCCCCAGGGGACCCAGAAGCAAAACATCGGTGGTGCCGACAATGTAACCCGGGGCAGCATCCAGTTTTTGTTGCAGCTCCGGCATCTCGGCAGAGAACTGTTGCAGCGCCTTGTCGGTTTTCCAGTCAACCTGTACGCGCACGGCATCCACATCAGCCACTGGCGTCCCCACACAGCCGGTAAGAATTCCCACACCGAATACCAGCAAGGCCAGTTTGACTGATAGAAACAAATGCCCCATTCACCGCTTCCCTATGCTACTTATCGTAGATTCCATCATTCCTTCACCGGATGGTGGACGGTTTTGGGGAAAGTGTCACGCTACAGACGGGAAGCCCATGGCCACCATGCGCGATGCGCTAACCGAGGAGCCACGCCAGGCAGATATATCCCAGCGCGGCGACAACCCCGGCAAGCTGAAAAATAACGGCCATGATCGCCGCCGGCCGCGTCCACTGATACCGATCCAGAACAAAGACAATTACCCCGAGGGCAATGCACAATGCAGCAGGTATCTTGAGTTCAGGAGACGGGCCA
>NZ_LWEZ01000319.1:0-1689 GCF_001634945.1 Alcanivorax sp. HI0044 | reverse complement strand
ACGCCCACCAACAAGCACTTGGCCAAAGCCTACGACGCCTACTCCTTTGCCGTGTGGCCCAAGCTGGGCAAGCTCATCGTCAACGACGCCGACAGCTACCAGTACCTGGCGGAATCCATTCGCATGCACCCGGATCAGGACACCCTGCAGGGCATGATGGACAACGCCGGCTTTGCCCGTACCGAATACTTCAACATAATCGGCGGCATCGTGGCCCTGCACAGAGGATTCAAGTTTTGAGCCTGAAAGACCAGTCACGCTCTCCGGGCCTGCTGTCCACCACCGCCCTGGCCACCGTGGAGCGAGCCATCAACACCGCCCTGCGTTCCGATCCGGCCAGCGCCGATCGCCTGGCCGTACACGCCGGGCGACTCATCGCCATTGAGGTGACACTGCCGCCCATGGCCATCTACGGGCTGATCGTGGAAGACGGTGTAGAGCTCTACCACCGCAGCGACGCCACCCCGGACGTGGCAGTGAAAGGCAGCCCCATGGACCTGGCCTCGCTGCTGCTCAACTGGAAAACCCGCCCCGGCGTGATCGGTGGCCCCGTGGACATCACCGGCAACCGGGATTTTCTGCAAGAGCTACAACAGATCGCCAACCACCTGCAGATCGACTGGGGCGCCATTCTGGAGCCTGTCACCGGTTCCGAGCTGGCCCAGCAACTGGATTACAGCGCCCGCCGCCTGTTCGGCTGGGCGAAGCAAGCCGCCACCCGCCTCACCGAACAACTGGGCGATTATGTGGGCAACGAATCCGGGCTGATTCCCAGCCGCCGTGACGTTTACGAATTCGGTCACGACGTGGATGAACTGCGCATGGACGTGGATCGTCTGGATGCCCGCATTCAGCGGCTGAAAACCCGCGCGCCGTCCGCATCATCCTCTTCGCCCTCATCGCCACAGGATTCCGGGAGCGCAACACACTGATGCCACCGATTACCCGCATACTGGTGGTGATCCATGTGATCTGCCGCTACCGGCTGATATCCCTGCTACCCGCTCATCCAGCCAAAGGCCTGCTACTGGTCCTGCAGTACCTGATGCCGGCCAGCTGGCTCGGCACCGGCGAGCTGAGCGAAGGCGAACGCCTGCACAAAGCACTGGAGCGGCTGGGGCCCATCTTCATCAAATTCGGCCAGCTGCTGGCCACGCGACAGGACATGCTCCCCCCGGAGTGGACTGCCGCCCTCGCCCGCCTGCAGGATCAGGTCGCCCCTTTCGATGGCGAGCAGGCCAGAGCCCTGGTGGAAGCCAGTCTGCCGCAACCCTTTGATGAGGTGTTCCGCGACTTCGACAGCACGCCCATGGCCGCCGCCTCCGTAGCACAGGTGCATGCCGGCACCCTGCACAACGGCCAACAGGTGGTGGCCAAGGTGCTGCGCCCCACCATTCGCCCGGTGGTGGAGCGGGACCTGAAGGTGATGGCCTTCGGTGCCCGCTGGCTGGAACGCCTGTGGCGTGATGCCCGCTATTTCCGCCCGGCCCGGGTGGTACAGGACTACCGGGAGATCATCCTCGGCGAACTGGATCTGGCCGCCGAAGCGCGCAACAGCGAAACCATGCGCCGGCATTTTCTGTTCAGTCCGCTGCTGCACATTCCCGCCATTCATCTTGAATTGTCCAGCCCCACCGTGATCATCATGGATCGCATCCATGGTATTCCGGTGAACGATATCGAGCGCAT
>NZ_LWEZ01000318.1:0-1251 GCF_001634945.1 Alcanivorax sp. HI0044 | reverse complement strand
GCTGGCCATCTCACGTAGCCCCTGCAGGGTTTCCTGGGGCGCCTTGTGGGAAATCACGTTTGCCACCGAGGACACATTGCCGCCCGGATCGATAAAGGTTTCGAATTCGATGCGTGTCCAACCGTTATCCAGCGGCGTCAGCACAAACTGATCTTCCAGCGCCGCAACCCGCACATAACCCTCGTGCTCCGGCTCGCCATCCACGGCATGGGAGGCCAGGGTAATGGCACCGGTTTCCTCATTCTGGGTGGTCTGGGTTTGGATCAGGGCATCACGATCCTTGGCCGGCCAGATGCCCTTGAAACGGATATAGGCCTGGTCGTTATCGCGTAACTCCAGTGACTGGCACTGATACAACCAGTCCGCGCAGGCACTGCTATCCGCCATCACCGCCAGTACACTCAGTACCGGCGCTTGCACTTCGGTGACACCCCGGAACGCTTTCACCGGGCTGTCTTTCATGGCTTTATCGTAGGTATTGATGTCCGTGCGGGCCTTGCCTTCATTCACGGTTTCCCAGTCTGCCGCCATGGAACCGGCGGATAACATCAAGGTCACGGCCAATGCTGATACGCGTACCGGGCGGGTCCATCCTGTCACTTTGCTCATGGTCTCTCCTTGTTGCCCTGAGGCTGCTTTAGCGTTGCATCATCATGAAATCGCAACACTTTCTTATCACGGTGGCTGTTAGGACCATGGAACAGCACTGGTATCTCCCCACGCGATGGCTATATCATGCATTTTTTACAACTTGCGACAGGCAGAACGGGTCACGTGAAATCGCTTCTGCTTGGCGCCATCTGGCTGTACCAGAAGGTGCTGAGCCCCTGGATAGGCAATCAATGCCGCTTCTACCCCACCTGCTCGGAATACGCCCGGCAGGCGGTAGTTGCCCATGGCAGCCTGCGCGGCAGCGCACTGGCGGCGAAGCGACTGTGCAAGTGTCACCCCTGGCACCCGGGCGGTTTTGACTATGTGCCCGGCACCGAACCCGACCCGGAACAGCACCAATGCACACCGTCATGCGGTGAACACAGCGGGGGGACATCACCATGATCCCCGCCATGCTGAACCGCTACCATCGCGGCCTGTCACTGTCTCTGGTACTCGGCCTGTTCTGTGCCCAGCTGCTGCTGGCATGGCACGCCCCGGCCCACATCGACGCAGGCCAACACAGCCCCGCCAAGGAGCTGCTGGCTTCCGCTGATTGCCAGGTGTGTACCCACGGCCATGGCATGCTGGCACTGCCCA
>NZ_LWEZ01000317.1:0-745 GCF_001634945.1 Alcanivorax sp. HI0044 | reverse complement strand
TCAACACATCCCTGATCCCAGCCAGCATCAATGCCGACATAGGGTAATAAGCCATCGGCTTGTCATAGACAGGCAGCAAATGTTTGGATACACCAAGGGTTGCAGGGTGGAGTCGGGACCCTGCCCCTCCAGCCAGAAGGATCCCTTTGCGGTTTTCCCTAAATTGCATTGTCATGGTAAATAAAATGCCACCGTATCACGCAGCCCTTGCTCAAACGACACCTGCGGGCGCCAGCCCAAAGCCTGCATCTTGCTGCTATTCAAGGCATAACGCCAGTCATGGCCGGCGCGGTCTGCCACATGACGAATCAGTGATGCATGGCCTCCAGCCGGAGCTGAAGCCGGCCTCAAGCCATCGAGATGTGCACAAATGGCATTCACCAGACATAGGTTCGTCAGCTGACAGTCTGCACCAATATTGTAGTGCTCTCCCAGCTTACCCTGCTCCAGCAAACACCATAATGCCTTAACGTGATCGTCAACATGTAACCAGTCACGCACCTGTTCCCCGCTTCCATACAGCGGGATTGTATCGCCTGCCAATGCGCACTGTATCACCCGCGGGATCAGCTTCTCTGGATACTGCCAAGGGCCATAATTATTGCTGGCATGGGAAATCAGGGCAGGAAAGCCATAGGTGTGCACCCAGGCGTCCACTAGATGATCCGCTGCAGCCTTACTCGCCGCATAGGGTGAGCCGGGATGCCAGGGATCACCTTCCTGTGCTGCCGCCCCTTTAGGCCCT
>NZ_LWEZ01000316.1:0-656 GCF_001634945.1 Alcanivorax sp. HI0044 | reverse complement strand
TGACTTATGTCGAGTGCATTTTTTCACCAATCAAGGCGCTTTTCTGCAGGCATAGTGGGTCTACGTCAAAGAAAAGCAACACTGAGTGGCGGAAAAAGGCGCCGTCATAAGTTGCATTATTAGTGGCGACCTACACTAAACTGGGGTTATGGAAACCATGTCGTCGTCCTCACCCTCCAAGGGCTCCTTGTCTGGGTCGCTGTTTTCTGCGCTGCGCCGCAGCAGCGATGACCTGACTGGCCGCAAGAACCTGCAGCTACTGATTCAGCTGCGCTGGATTGCCATGTTCGGCCAGTTCGCCACCATTCTGGTGGTCAACTACGGTTTTGGTATCAAGCTGCCTGTGTCACAAATGCTGGTGGTGTTGTTTGGCCTGCTGTTGCTCAACGCAGTCAGCGTGCTGCGCCTGAGACTGCCGAAGCCGATTGGTAATACCGAGCTGTTCCTGTCCCTGCTGATCGATGTGGCCACACTCACCATGCTGTTGGCGCTCAGTGGCGGTGCCTCCAATCCGTTCGTGTTCCTGTATCTGTTGCAGGTGATTCTGGGGGCGGTGTTGCTGGAGGTCTGGTCTACCTGGGTCATTCTGATTACCACCACCCTGTGTTTTGGTTGGCTGGCCTGGTACGGCCATCCGCTACCCATGCCACTGGATC
>NZ_LWEZ01000315.1:0-708 GCF_001634945.1 Alcanivorax sp. HI0044 | reverse complement strand
CTGTGCTTATGCCCAGCACGTGGACAATCCGGCCGCGCTGGCAGATGCCGTGGAGCTGATTGCCCAGAAGCACGTTTCCCTGGGGATTCAGCCGCAGCACTATCCGATTGTTGGTGCCAATTTGCTGGCCTCCATTCAGGAAGTGTTGGGAATTGATGAAAGGTCGGAAATTATTGATGCCTGGGCGGCGGCCTATGGGGCGTTGGCAGATATCTTTATTGGCCGTGAAAATACGCTGTACCNGCATCAAAAGGAGGCGTTCGGCTGGCAGGGTTTCAAGCCTTTTGTCGTTGCCCGTCGTGAGGCTGAAAGCGAGAACATCGTTTCCCTGTACCTGGCTCGTCAGGACGGTGAGGCGCTGCAGCCGCACCAGCCTGGCCAGTACATTACCGTGCGGGTGACGCCACCCGGTGGCCAGCCGGTAATGCGCAACTACAGCCTGTCTTGTGCACCGGGTGAAAGTCATTATCGAATCAGTGTGAAACGGGAGCTGGCAACAGCTGACGAGGCCCCCCATGGTGTGTGCTCTGGTTATATTCATGAGCATATTCAGGAAGGCGATGTGCTGGAGGTGGCGCCTCCCTGTGGAGAGTTTACCTTGGCCGATGCCGCTGGTGACGGCGTTCCGTTGGTGCTGGTGGCTGGCGGTGTGGGAATTACGCCGCTGCTTTCCATGCTGCATGGGGCGCTGGCTCGCCAACAGGGCCG
>NZ_LWEZ01000314.1:0-601 GCF_001634945.1 Alcanivorax sp. HI0044 | reverse complement strand
GAAGCCATGATGTTCGCCCTGAATCCGCCCTCGATTCCCGAACTGGGCAATGCCAGCGGCTTCGACTTCCAGCTGTTGGACCAGTCCGGCCAGGGCCATGAGGCTTTGATTCAGGCCCGTAACCAGATGCTCGGCATGGCCGCCCAGGATCCACGCCTGGCCGGGGTACGCCCCAACGGCCTGGAAGACAGCCCGCAATACCAGATCGACATTGACCAGCAGAAAGCCAAGGCGCTGGGCCTGTCCATCAGTGATATCAACAACACCCTGCAGATTGCCTGGGGCTCCAGCTACGTGAACAACTTCGTGGACCGGGGCCGGGTGAAACGGGTGTATGTACAAGCCGATGCGCCCTACCGGATGCTGCCGGAAAACATCAACGACTGGTTCGTGCGTAATAATCAGGGCGAAATGGTGCCGTTCTCCACGTTCGCCACCGGCCACTGGACCTATGGCTCGCCCAAGCTGGAACGTTACAACGGCGTCTCCTCGGTGAACATCCAGGGCAACGCGGCACCCGGCTACAGTACCGGTGACGCCATGGATGCCATGGAAGAACTGTCTGCCAAGCTGCCCGCCGGCTTCGGTTTCGAATGGACCG
>NZ_LWEZ01000313.1:0-7397 GCF_001634945.1 Alcanivorax sp. HI0044 | reverse complement strand
GATGGCCGAGAAAGAGATGTGGGTATATCTGCTGGCGTATAACCTGATACGCATTCTCATGGCGCAATCCGCAGCGTTATCGGATGTGCTCCCGCGAGCATTGAGCTTCAAGCATGCATTACAGATTTGGAATGCATGGAGTTGCCGTCTGGCATCGGGTTATTCGCAAGCAGATTTAGTGGAACTCTTGGTGCTTATTGCACTGCGATGCGTGGGCAACCGTCCGGGAAGAGTTGAGCCGAGAGCGGTGAAAAGACGGCCAAAGCCCACGCCACTGCTGACGCGGCCCAGGCATGAGGCACAAGCCGACATACGAAAGAATGGTCATCCTCCGAAACAGCGGGAATGGAATCGGTCAGGTCAGTAATAGGAAAGGCCTAGACTTAAGTAAGTGCCATTCGTGTCTGACCCCGGTTCCCGGTTCCGACCCCGGTTCCTTTCTGTTCTGGTTCCGCCTTTTTCGGGTTCGTGGCTTAGTCTGAGCCTAGGTCGGGGTCAATGGTCGATAAAAATTCTTTTGTTTCTTCATCGTCTTTGTTTTTCACGACCCAAAGTTTGCAGGCTATTTCAAATAGTGAAGGCCTGGCTTCGCCATAAAGAGATCTAGAAAGGTTTTCAAAAAAATCATGATGGTCTTCTGAAAGGTGTCGCCGCAAAGCTGTTTCTAGCGCTAATTTTCGTACCCCGATCCTTTCGGAATATTCATCAATGTTATCGGTTACTATTTTTATGGCCTCTATTTCTGGAGGTTGATTTCCAGGAAGTGCAATAAAAGGTGATGCGGCGTTGGTAACTAGGTCATGGGATTTTTGATCAGCATCCAAGATGCCAACAAAGCTTAATACGGGATTGTCTTGGTAGGGAGTGACTCCCTTTTCTACATTTCCTTCGCCGTTGACGTGTATCAAGTGTGCTGAGGTATATGCTCTACTGCCGAAATAATCGAGTATTGTTTTAAAAAAAATAACTGATTTATTGTCCTCAAAGACGAATACTTTTTTCTTTGTTGCTTCAAGGCCAAGCTCCTCAATATAATTTGTAGAGTTGGCTTTGCTCCAAGAGGATTTTTCGTTTTGGGTTATTACGATAGATCTTTCATGTCCTGCCCATTCGACAATGAATGGGGAATGCGTTGCTAATATGAGCTGTTTTGCTTTCTCACTAGCGGCATAGACGAAAAGCTTCTCGAGTCTTCTTTGCGCTAAAGGCGATAATCCCGCTTCGGGCTCGTCGACTAGAATGACTTTGGGCCCGTTTTCCTTTTTTATCAAGCGCCAGTATAAATACAAAACGCTCAGCTCTCCGAAAGAGAGTGCCAGACTGTCGACGGTGATTTCGTTTTTACGGCATATGAATCGAGGTATGGAGCTTCCTTCGAGGTCATCAATCTCTTCCACTGAGATGCTATGCCAGGAAGTGCAAAGTATGAAATTAATGATTGCTACTTCGCTTGTTTCGAATTCTCTCTCTTCATATTGGTCGAAGGTGCTTTGTAGATTAGTCAGCGCCTTGTTGACTGTTATTATTTCTTGAGCAGGGTCAATTTTTGTGCAGTCTGTCCGATCGCCAGGGAGGTTTAGGGTGATGCCTCCTAAAGTTTCTATGGTATGGCGGGGGAAGCCTGTTTTGGATTGTTCGCCAGTGAAAAGGTATTCTAAAAATGAGCTTTTTCCGGCCCCATTCGCTCCAACAACTATGGTAATTCGATCTAGGTCTTTTGAAGTTTCACATCCGTTGATAGGGTGTTGGGTTATTGTCTTTATTCCGTCTGGAGAGGGCAGTGGGTTTAGTGCCTTTTTCCATAAATCGTTCAGTTTGGCCATTCTCATAGGTGGCCCCACTGGACTGATTTCATGATTTCTATGAGCTTCGATTCTGAATAGCTGTCTTCAGAGAAATTGATTAGTTCAAGAATTTTCTTCGCCTTTTCACCTTGAGGACTATTAGGGGTTTGGCCACTTTCAATTGAAAAAATAAAAATACACAAAAGTCGCAACTGAACAGGGATTGCGTCATTGACGGATGACGATGACCTTTCTTGATATATAGATAAAATTTTCCGCATTTTAGAAAAGTTAAAAAGATCATTGGATTCTTTTTTTAATTGCTCTCTTTCTGATTCAAATTGGTGGACTAGCCTTTCGTTTGGTTCGTCTTCAAAGTAAAAGTACATTAGCCAGGTTAGCAATGTGGCTTTATTAAGTTTAACTTTTCCTTGTATGCTGGATTCAAAGTTGGTTATTGCTTGTTCGCATATTTCTATAGTGTCACTTGCTACCGGGTTTTGACTCCTGTACATCATTACAAGATCTGAATCGGTTATTTTCTCATTGATGGTGCCGGTGTGGATGGCGAAAACGAATCTTGACATGACATCGTGGTAAGAAAGTCTGCTGTTGTTGAAGCCAATTTTTCTTGAGTCAATGTCAAGGCTCTCCATGTGATTAACAAGGAGTTTAATTTGATCTCTGACAGGGCCGTAGAAAGTATTTCTCTTTTCGGCTGGAGTTAAGGTTGATCCTTGGTTTAATCGAAAAAATATTTCAGAAGGCTCATCGCTTTGGTAGTCATGTAGCTCATGAATTCTAACGGGATATCTCAAGAGCTTGTTTTTTGTATCTGGTGGTAGTTGAGAAAAATATAGGCCATGAAGATGAGAGATGTCTTCGCTCTTGGGCTCTATGTTGCCGTCAACAGGGAATGCGTCGTTCACGAATTCAAAAAGTGCGTTAAGTCTTTGTTGCCCGTCAAGTACGTCCTGTTGGCTGCTATCGTTAACAGCTACAACGTATACTGGAGGGAATTTCCAGCCTCTTATTACTGTATCGACTAGGCATTGTTGTTTTTTTTGTGACCAAACTAGATCTCTTTGGAAGTCTGGCTGTAGGTTGATTATTCTGTCGCCGATCCGTCGAATTATTGACTCGATATCTGGGTCGCTGGTCTCAATTATCATGATTTTTATCCTAAATGTTTGAAGCGCTCAATGCGCCTCATCCCAATTCTCCCCAACCCCCGCATCCACAATCAACGGCACCTTCAACGCTGCCGCTGACTCCATGCGTTCCTTCACTTCCTTCACCAGATCTTCCACCTGATCCTCCGTCACTTCAAACACCAGTTCATCGTGCACCTGCATGATCATCTTGGCATCAAAGTCGGTGGTGTCGAGCCAATCGTGGACCTTGATCATGGCCATTTTGATGATGTCCGCGGCGGTGCCTTGCATGGGGGCGTTGATGGCGGTGCGTTCGGCGGCCTGGCGGCGTTGGCCGTTGCTGCTGCGGATTTCCGGCAGGTAGAGGCGGCGGCCGAACAGGGTTTCCACGTAGCCTTGTTCCGAGGCCTGGGCGCGGGTTTCTTCCATGTAGCGTTTTACGCCCGGGTAGCGTTCGAAGTAGAGGTCGATGTAGTCCTGGGCCTCCTTGCGCGGCAGGCCTAGTTGCTTGGCCAGGCCGAAGGCGCTCATGCCGTAGATCAGGCCGAAGTTGATGGCCTTGGCATTGCGACGGTCGTTGTCGCTGACTTCTTCCAGGGTTTTGTCCCACACTTCCGCGGCGGTGGCGCGGTGAATATCCAGGCCTTTTTCAAAGGCATCGGTGAGGCCCTTGTCGCCACTCAGGTGGGCCATGATGCGCAGTTCGATTTGGGAGTAATCGCAGGCGACGATCTTTTTGCCTTTGGGAGCGAGGAACGCCTGGCGAATCTTGCGGCCTTCTTCACTGCGCACCGGAATGTTCTGCAGGTTGGGATCACTGGAGGACAGACGCCCGGTGGCGGCCACTGCCTGGTGGTAGGAGGTGTGCACACGGCCGGTGCGCTGGTTGATCAGCTCCGGCAGTTTGTCGGTGTAGGTGTTCTTCAGTTTGGCCACGCCACGGTAATCCATGATCACCTGGGGCAGGGGGTATTCCAGGGCCAGTTCCTGCAGCACCGCTTCGGCGGTGGACGGTGCGCCTTTCGGCGTCTTTTTGATGACCGGGATGTCCAGCTTTTCGTAGAGGATTTCACCCAGCTGTTTGGGGCTGGCCAGGTTGAATTCCTGCCCGGCGATCTCGAAGGCTTTTTCCTGCAGTTCCGCCATGCGCTTGGCCAGGAACTGGCTCTGGTGCTTGAGCAGGGTGGCGTCCACGTAGGTGCCATTACGTTCGATGCGGCTGAGTACCGTCACTAGAGGTAGTTCGATGTCGCGG
Organism: Alcanivorax sp. HI0044; assembly: GCF_001634945.1. NCBI lineage: Bacteria > Pseudomonadati > Pseudomonadota > Gammaproteobacteria > Oceanospirillales > Alcanivoracaceae > Alcanivorax > Alcanivorax sp. HI0044. Next base: position 3,204 of record NZ_LWEZ01000313.1, on the reverse strand, counting down.
AATACGTCTGGCAGGCGGCCTTCCTTTTCCAGCCTGGGCCACAGGGTCTGGTGCAGGCGCAGGGTCACGTCCGCGTCTTCGGCGGCGTAGCGGCTGGCTTCGTGCAGGCCCACCTGGTTGAAGGTGAGCTGCTTGGCGCCCTTGCCGGCGATCTCTTCGAAGCTGATGGTCTTGCGGCCCAGGTACTTGAGCGCCAGGGAATCCATGTCGTGGCGGGTGGCCACGGAATCGAGCACGTAGGATTCCAGCATGGTGTCGTAGGCCACGCCGCGCAGGGTGATGCCCACATCTTCGGCCAGCACGCTCATGTCGTACTTCAGGTTCTGGCCGATTTTCTTGATCGTGTCGTCTTCCAGCAGCGGTCTGAAGGCATCCATGACGAGCTGCTTGTCGAGCTGGTCCGGGGCGCCGGGGTAGTTGTGGCCGAAGGGGATGTAGGCGGCCTTGTCGTCCACGGCCACGCAGAAGCCCACCAGTTCCGCGTTCATGTAGTTGAGGCTGGTGGTTTCGGTGTCGAAGGAAAACTCGCCGGCGCTTTTCAGTTTGTCGATCCACTTGTCCAGCTGTGCCTGGGTGTAGACGATGTCGTAGGCGTCGCGGCCGAACGTGGGGGCCGCGGGCGCATCGTCATCCGCGTCCATTTCCACGTCTTTGCCCGCGTCTTCGGCCACCGGGTCCTTGCCGCCCAGCAGCTCCTTGAGCCAGCCCTTGAATTCCAGGCTGCGGTAATATTCGGCCAGTTTTTCCGCGTCCGGGGTTTGCAGTTTCAGGTCGTCCAGGTCTTCGCTGAGTTCGCAGTCCAGCTTGATGGTGGCGAGCTTGTAGGAGAGGAACGCCTGTTCCTTGTGTTCTTCCAGTTTCTTGCCCAGGGTCTTGGCGCCCCGGAAGCTGAGCTCGGCCACCTTGTCCAGGTTCTCGTAGATGGTTTCCAGAGAGCCCAGGCCCTGGATCAGGCCCAGGGCGGTCTTCTCGCCCACGCCGGGGACGCCGGGAATGTTGTCCACTTTGTCGCCCATCAGGGCGAGGAAGTCGATGATCAGCTCCGGGCCCACGCCGAACTTCTTGATCACGCCGTCGATGTCGTAGAGGGCGTCGTTCATGGTGTTGATCAGGGTGACCTTGTCGTTGACCAGCTGGGCCATGTCCTTGTCGCCGGTGGAGATCAGCACCGGTTTGCCCTGCTCGCCGAAGATGCGCGCGAAGGTGCCGATCACGTCGTCCGCTTCCACGCCTTCTTCGATGATCAGCGGCAGGCCCATGGCGCGGATCAGGTCGTGCAGGGGCTGCACCTGGGCACGCAGGTCGTCGGGCATGGGCGGGCGGTTGGATTTGTATTCCTCGAACAGTTCATCGCGGAAGGTCTTGCCCTTGGCGTCGAAGATCACCGCCATGTATTCCGGCTCGTAGTCCTTCATCAGCTTGCGCAGCATGGCCGCCACCCCGCGCACCGCCCCGGTGGGTTGGCCGCTGGAGGTGGTGAGCGGCGGCAGGGCGTGAAAGGCGCGGTACAGGTAGGAGGAGCCATCGACGAGGATGATGGGTTTTTCGGCTGCGGACATGGTGTTCGGCTTCTGCTGATGAGTGAGTGGGGAGAGTGTAGCGGAAATGGAGGGATTCGGCAGGGCGGGGGAGGCGAGTTGAAAGTTTATAGTTGAAAGTTCAAAAGCGCGGGAGAGGCTCTCAAGGGTTTCATGTGGTGTGCCCGCGCCATTACCGGTGATCGCGGAGAGGGGCGGGCAATTCCCTCGGCCTGAGACCGCGTTTCAACTTTGAACTTTGAACTTTAAACTCGCCCCTGTCCCGTATCGCACCCGCCGCCCGCCCATGGCATACTCGGTGTCCCATTTCATCAATACGGATGCCATGACCGCTTCTCTGGTCCAGCCTTGTTGCATCACCCTGTCCCAGTGCCCGCGCCGGGGGCGGCGTCCGTATTTTCCTGATCCGCCGTTGTCATTGTCTTTCTGAGTTACCCTGTTCAAGCTAACGGGCGGGTTGCCGCCCTTGTGACAATGACAACGGATTGACTATGAATCTTGCTTTTGTGGTGATGTTGCCCTTTCTGGGTGCGTTTCTGCCACCATTGGTGGAACGCGTGACGGGGAACCGCACCTTGCTGGCCTGCGGGGCGGCGGCGTTGCCGGCCCTGGCGCTGGCACTGCTTTTTAACCCGGCTCGCCAGGTGTTTGCCGGGGAAACCCTGCACAGCACCCTGCGCTGGATTCCCTCGCTGGATCTGTCGCTGGCCTTCCGCCTGGATGGCCTGGCCTTGCTGTTCGCCATTCTGGTGCTGGGCATCGGCCTGCTGGTGATTCTCTATGCCCGCTATTACCTCTCTGCGAAAGAGAAGGCCGGGCGTTTCTATGCTTATTTGCTGCTCTTTATGGGCGCTATGCTCGGGGTGGTCACCAGTGACAACCTGCTGTTGCTGGTGGTGTTCTGGGAGCTGACCAGCCTCAGTTCCTTCCTGCTGATCGGCTTTTGGGGCCACCAGACCGGCGCGCGCAAGGGCGCGCGCATGGCCATGACGGTCACCGGCATGGGCGGCCTGGCGCTGCTGGCCGGGGTGCTGTTGATCGGCGATGTGGTGGGGTCGTTCTCACTGACCGAGGTGCTGGCCAGCGGCGACCTGATCCGCGGCAGTGAGTTGTACCCGCTGATTCTGTGTCTGGTGTTGCTGGGGGCCTTTACCAAGAGCGCCCAGTTCCCGTTCCATTTCTGGTTGCCCCATGCCATGGCCGCGCCCACGCCAGTGAGCGCCTACCTGCATTCGGCCACTATGGTAAAAGCCGGGGTGTTCCTGCTGGCGCGTTTGTACCCGGCGCTGGCGGGTACTGACCTGTGGTTCGAAATTGTCACCCTGGCGGGCATGGCGACCTTACTATGGGGGGCCGCGGTGGCGCTGTTCCAGCATGACCTGAAGGGGCTGCTGGCGTATTCGACCATCAGCCACCTGGGCCTGATTACCTTGCTGTTCGGTCTCAACAGTGAGCTGGCGGCGGTGGCAGCGGTGTTCCATATCATCAACCACGCGACCTTCAAGGCCAGCCTGTTTATGGCGGCGGGGATTATTGACCACGAAACCGGCACCCGCGACATGCGCCGGATCAATGGCCTGTGGAAGTACATGCCTTACACGGCGGTGCTGGCCATGGTGGCGTCCGCGGCCATGGCCGGGGTGCCGTTGCTGAATGGCTTCCTGTC
>NZ_LWEZ01000312.1:0-497 GCF_001634945.1 Alcanivorax sp. HI0044 | reverse complement strand
TTCGGTGAGATCCACCAGCTTGACCACCTCGATCAGCTTGTTCAGGTGCTTGGTGATCTGCTCGATTTTCAGATCATTACCGAAGGTGGTCAGCGTCAGGCGAGACAAGGTGCTGTCTTCGGTGGGCGCCACCGACAGGGTTTCGATGTTGTAACCCCGCTGGGAGAACAGACCGATTACCCGGCTCAGTGCGCCCGGCTCATTTTCCATCAGGATAGAAATAATTCGACGCATCAGGTCCGCTCCGTCTTGCTCAGCCACATGTCGCGCATGGAACCGTCTGCAATCTGCATCGGGTATACGTGCTCGGTGGGGTCAACATAAATATCCATGAATACCAGACGATCCTTCAGGGCAAAGGCTTCCTCCATGGCCCCGTCCAGATCCTCAATCCTGGTGATCTTCATGCCCACATGGCCATAGGCCTCGGCCAGCTTGACGAAGTCCGGCAGGGACTCCATGTAGGACTGGCTATGGCGGCCACCGTACTGCATGTC
>NZ_LWEZ01000311.1:0-623 GCF_001634945.1 Alcanivorax sp. HI0044 | reverse complement strand
ATTTCCTGAAAAGAACGTATCTGAAAACAACGTAGATAATCGCTAACACCGGGGGAGCGCACATGCGCCGCGCATTCATTTTGTTGTTGATGCTGGTCGCAGCCCAGCTGCACGGGGCCGAGCTGGACAAGGATCTGGCCGATTTCAAACGTGACGTGCTGGAAGTCAATAAACGCCTGCTATTGCTGGAAGAAGAGTTGCTGTTCCCCGCCGATACCCAGGTCGGGATTTACGTGTCTCTGGATGTGGGGCATTTTTTTCAACTGGACAGCATCACGCTGGAGCTGGATGGCGAAGTGTTGGCCAGCCACCTTTATACGGAAAAGGAAATCCGCGCCCTGATGAACGGTGCGGTGCAGCGCCTGGCGCTGGCCAATGTGAAGAATGGTGACCATGAACTCACGGCCTTTATCACCGGCATTGGCCCTGCCGGACGGGAAATGCGCCACGGGGTGACCGGCCACTTCGACAAGAATCATGGCCGCCATTTCGTTCAGCTTCATATCGAGGACGATACCGCCAAACAGCAGCCGCGTTTCCGTTTTCGCGACTGGCGCTGAGAGCGGTCTATGCGAATGCGCGGATGCTTGAAAGGGCTGGCGGTGGGGCTGTTGTTGCTCAGC
>NZ_LWEZ01000310.1:0-927 GCF_001634945.1 Alcanivorax sp. HI0044 | reverse complement strand
CCATGAAACCCTGATGCATGTGCGCCCCTTCCTGCGCTCGGCCGGCTTGCCCAGCCGCCTCTTAAATGCCTTCCGGGGCCACCCGGACAAGTAAGGTTTATCGCGAATAAGCCGCACTTTGCCAAACGCCCGGCGCAGGATGCCTGACGCAACCCCCCATAGCCTGAGAGGCTGTCGCTATTGCGATCCCCCCTTTTCAGGAATATTCAGGAAATCATCGGGTACTTGTGCGCAAAGAGCATGGCGGCCAGGATTTTCAGGTTTTGAATACCCGCGTCTGCCGCCGGGCATTCGGCGTCCAGCGGTGGTCAGGGCTGGCAGGCCTGTGCAATACGTCCATATCCGCGCCCGGATTGTCGTTCCCGGTACTGACATCGCCGCAGGGATATCGCACTATTGTGCCCCTGAAAGCGCCCCGCCTTTTTCCGGTGGCGCTCACCGTGTGAGTTGAGGAGTTCCCATGGCCCTACCTGCCTCCCTGCAGAACAGCCTGCAGCTGCCCGTTGTGGCATCCCCCATGTTCATTGTTTCCAACCCGGACCTGGTGATTGCCCAATGCAAAGCCGGCATCGTCGGCTCTTTCCCGGCCCTGAATGCCCGCCCGGCGGAAGAACTGGAAGTGTGGCTCAAGCGCATCACCGAAGAGCTGGATGCCTGGAACCAGGCCAACCCGGACAGCCCTGCCGCCCCGTTCGCGGTGAACCAGATTGTGCACAAATCCAATAACCGGCTGGAGCACGATCTGGAAATGTGCGTGAAGTACAAGGTGCCCATCGTGATTACGTCACTGGGCGCCCGGGTGGATGTGAACGAAGCCATCCACAGCTATGGCGGCCTGGTGTTCCACGACATCATCAACAACTTTTTCGCTAAAAAAGCCATCGAGAAAGGCGCGGATGGCCTGATCGCCGTGGCCTCCGGCGCAGG
>NZ_LWEZ01000309.1:0-1249 GCF_001634945.1 Alcanivorax sp. HI0044 | reverse complement strand
ATTCTGGCGCCTGGGCTGACCACAGCATGGGGGGAAGGGACTTCCAGGCATTGGCTATCGAGAGAACTGCCCACGGGTTATCTTGCTTATCAGGAAGTTCAAGCATATTTCCTTCTCACAACAATAAAAAAGCCGCCCTGAGGGCGGCAATAAGACGTCAAGACAGACGACCAGGAGAAATCATTCAGAAAAAACCAAGCGGATTGGTATCGTAGCTGACCAGCAAGTTCTTTGTTTGCTGATAATGGTCAAGGATCATCTTGTGAGTCTCACGACCGATGCCTGATTTCTTATATCCGCCAAAGGCCGCATGTGCAGGATAAGCATGGTAGCAATTAGTCCAAACACGCCCAGCCTGAATACCCCGCCCCATTCTAAAGGCAACATTCATATCCCGACTCCATACACCAGCCCCAAGGCCGAATTCGGTGTCATTGGCAATTCGCAGAGCTTCTTCCTCATCCTTAAAGGTAGTCACACCAACAACTGGACCAAAAATCTCTTCCTGGAAGACGCGCATTTTATTGTGTCCTTTAAGAAGGGTAGGCTGAATATAAAAACCGTTACCAAAATCCCCTTCAAGATATTCACTACCACCACCTGCGAGTACCGTTGCACCTTCCTCTTTAGCAATACTCATGTATGACATAATCTTGTCATACTGCTCTCGAGAAGCCTGTGCGCCTACTTGAGTTTCAGTATCAAGTGGATTACCACGTTTAATCGTCTTGATTCGTTTCAATACGCGCTCAATGAAGTCGTCGTACATACTCTCTTGAACAAGGGCACGAGAAGGACAGGTGCAAACTTCGCCTTGGTTAAAATAAGCTAAAACCAAGCCCTCAACAGCTTTATCAATAAACGACTCTTCGGCGTTCATAATATCCGCGAAGTAAACATTTGGAGATTTACCGCCCAACTCTACAGTAGAGGGGATAATATTCTCAGCAGCACACTTTAGAATGTGAGACCCAACAGGGGTTGAACCGGTAAAGGCGATTTTTGCAATTCGCTTGCTGGATGCCAGAGCCTGACCCGCCTCTTGACCGTATCCGTTCACCACATTCAGTACACCAGCAGGCAGCAAATCGCCAATACACTCCATCACCTTGAGAATGGAAACCGGGGTTTGTTCGGCAGGCTTCAATACAATGCAGTTACCCGCTGCCAGTGCTGGAGCCAACTTCCAGGCTGCCATCAAGATTGGAAAGTTCCATGGAATAATTTGCCCGACAACGCCAAGGGGTTC
>NZ_LWEZ01000308.1:0-1110 GCF_001634945.1 Alcanivorax sp. HI0044 | reverse complement strand
ACGCGGTGGTACGGCGCGAAGCCAGCGAACAGCACAAACCGCTGGATGCCCACTGGGCGCACATGGTCACCCACGGTGTGCTGCACCTGCTGGGTTATGATCATATTGACGATGACGATGCCCTCGTCATGGAAACCCTGGAAATCCGCGCCCTCGGTGAGCAAGGCTTTCCTGATCCTTACAGTCCTGTGCAGGAAGACAGCCAGGCGCAACCTGAAAACACGGAGTTTAATCCCTGATGTCGGACGATTTTTCGGATAACGGTACCAGCCGAAGTTGGTTGGAGCGTGTCGGCCAGTTTTTCTCACCCACTCCGGGCGACCGGAGCGAATTACTGGAACTGATGCGCTCCATGCGCGACACCCACATCATCGACGGCGACACCCTGGGCATCATCGAAGGCGCCATCTGCGTGGCAGACATGCAGGTGCGTGAAATCATGATTCCCCGCTCGCAAATGGTCAGCATCAAGGCCAGCTCCGACCCAAGGGATTTTTTGCCCACCATTATCGACTGCGCCCACTCCCGCTTCCCGGTACTGGGCGACGACCCGGATGAAGTCATCGGCATCCTGCTCGCCAAGGATCTGCTACCGTTAATCCTTGATCCCGCCCGTATGGAGCGTTTTGCGATCAAAGATCACATCCGTTCGGCTATGGTAGTGCCAGAATCAAAACGTCTGGATTCGCTGCTGCGTGAATTTCGTATCAGCCGCAACCACATGGCCATCGTGGTAAACGAGTACGGCGGCGTGGCCGGGCTGGTTACCATTGAAGATGTGCTGGAACAGATCGTCGGCGAAATCGAAGACGAACACGATATCGAAGAAGACGACTACCTGATCAAGGATCTGGATAACAACGAATACACCGTCAAGGCGCTGACACCCATCGACGACTTCAACGAACACTTCCATTGCCACCTCAGCGATGAAGAGTTCGACACCATCGGGGGACTGGTGATGCAGAAGTTTGGACGCCTGCCAGGCCGTGATGAAAGCATCACCCTGGAAGGCTTCCGTGTCACCGTGCTCAGTGCTGACGGCCGTACAATACGACTGTTACGGGTGACACCGCCGGGGGATAACAACAATGACGAAACCGACCACGG
>NZ_LWEZ01000307.1:0-855 GCF_001634945.1 Alcanivorax sp. HI0044 | reverse complement strand
CTTTCTTGCTCCCTCCCTTGTTCTTCTTACCATCATCTTCCCCTAAAATACCCGGCAACCAATCTCTCTGGAGCAAGATTCGTATGGGCCGCGCCTATCAAAACCGTAAAGAGTCCATGGCGAAAACCTCGGATATGAAAGCCAAGGTATACAGCCGTTATGGTCGGGAAATTTATGTCAGTGCGAAATCCGGCGGCCTGGACCCTACGGCGAATCTGGCGCTGCGCAGCCTGATTGAACGTGCCAAAAAAGACCAGGTGCCCGGTCATGTGATCGACAAGGCCATTGAGAAAGCCAAAGGCGGGGGTGGCGAGGATTATTCTCCGGCCCGCTATGAAGGCTACGGCCCGGGTGGTTGCATGGCGCTGATCGAATGCCTGACGGACAACCCGAACCGCACCTTTGGTGATGTGCGCATGGCCTTCACCAAGACCAAATGCAAGATCGGCACCCAGGGTACGGTGAGCCACATGTTCGATCACGTGGCCATCTTCGTTTTTGCCCATGCGGACGAAGACGCGGTGCTGGAAGCGCTGATGGAGGCCGATGTGGACGTCAGTGAGATCGAAGATGACAACGGCACCCTGACGGTGTTTACCCCGAATACCGAATATTTCAAGGCCAAGCAGGCGTTGACGGAGGCTTTCGGCGAGCTGGAATTCGAGGTGGATGAAATCCAGTTTGTCCCGCAGAGTTACACTACCATCAGCGCCGAAGACATGGAGCTGTTCGACAAATTCATGGCCATGCTGAATGATCTGGACGACGTGCAGAACGTGTATCACAACGTGGATCTGGGCTGATTACATCGTCCCGGCTTACATTGCCGGCAACATCTGCAACGGAGCATACCCC
>NZ_LWEZ01000306.1:0-919 GCF_001634945.1 Alcanivorax sp. HI0044 | reverse complement strand
CAGCGGGGTGTCAGCGAGGATTTCTGCCATGCCGAGGATGCCGCTGAGCGGGGTGCGTACATCATGGCCAATTCTGGACAGGGTTTCCCGACGCGTGGCATCCACGGTTTCCGCCACGGCCTGTGAGCGTTTTTGTTCGATATGCAGAAGTGCTTGATGGCGGTGGCTGACCCGCAAGCCGATGCCCAGAGTGACTGCCTCCAGCATGGTGGTTGCCAGTAGCCACTGGGGCAGTTCTGCGCTGGTTTGCAGGATGCCCAGATAGGCCAGACAAACCAGCAGGGCAGGCCCGCTGACCAGAAGCGTAGTCAGGAAAAACAGTCCGCCGCCATTCAGCTCCCGGTGCCAGCTGGTGTAGCCCAGAATCAGCAAAATGAATGCGGCCAGGCTGACGATGGCGAAGCTGGCACTGGCGGCCAGGGCGACGGGGAGCACGAGGATCAGGGGAATAAAGGCCAGTGAGCCCCATTTCAGTCCCACCATGATGCGGTGCAGAAGCGGGGCCTTGACGGAAAGATCAAAAAAGGAGCGCGCGACGCCGGTGGCGGAAAACAGCGCGATCATCATCATCACGAACAGGGTGCGGGGCTGAACGGTACTGTTCTCTGTCAGCGACTGGGGAAGAAAACCGGCCAGAACCAGACTGATGACCAGAATGGAGAGAATAAAGCCGCAATGGTAAAAGTAGGTTCTCCCACCCCGCATGGCGCCGGCGGTCAGGTTGTAGATGGCGAGAATCAGCAGGGCGCCGGCGAGCAGCATGTACACGGCGTTGGTGTGGCTTTGTTGTGCCACCTGGGCGTTGATGTCGTTCAGGGTCAGGCCGTAGGTGAGGTAGCCCTGGGGCTGGAGTCGCAGGTAGATCAGCTGTGGTTCACCGGTGGGCAGGTGTAGCCGGTAGCTGGCCTCCCGGCCGGGT
>NZ_LWEZ01000305.1:0-758 GCF_001634945.1 Alcanivorax sp. HI0044 | reverse complement strand
TTTGTGGGGCGTGGATTTCAGCCTGCCATTGAAGTTCTTCAATACCGGCAAGCCAGGCTATGAAGCTGCCCTGGCGGACAGTGAAGAGCGGCGTGCACTGCTGGAGAAAACCCGCAACGACATTCAGGCCCGGCTGGACGGAGCGTTGAGCGATTACCAGCAGCGGCGCGAGCGCTGGGAAACCTGGCAACAACTCACCGGCGATAGCCTGGCGCGCAGCGACACCTTGCTCAAGCGCGTCTGGCAGCAGGGCGAACTCACCACCCAGAACTATCTGCAGGCCTTGAATCAGCGGCTCGATACCCGGCTGGCTGGCATCGCCCTGCGCGATGCCATGCAGCAGGCCTGGGTGCAGTGGCTCTATGAAAGCGCCCAGCTCAACGACTGGCTGAACCAGTTGGCCAACGAATGATTGTTCTGTAGGAACCGAGCTTGCGAGGTAACAGCCGCAGGGTGAGCGAAGCGAATAACACCGCTTGAAACGAGAAATTAAGCGAAAAATTACTGTAGGAGTGCCACTTGAGGCGCGAATGGTTTCTGCGACACGCGGTGCCAACTTCTTCGCGCCCTGAACGGCGCTCCTACAAAAAATGGAAAATTTTTTATGAAACCGAAAATGACATTTCAAAAGACGCCTCTGGCCATCTTCTTGCTGGCAACCCTGGCGAACCCGGGCTGGGCGGATGAAAATCATGACCATGCCCACAACGAAAGCAACGAAGCCGAACAGCATGCACAACAGGCTGCTCCGGATAATA
>NZ_LWEZ01000304.1:0-1141 GCF_001634945.1 Alcanivorax sp. HI0044 | reverse complement strand
GATCATGTCGGCAAGGGACTTCAGCGGACGCTTGTTGGAACCGGTGATGGCACGGCCGCGGCGGCCGTTATCCAGCAGCGCATCCACAGATTCCTGCAGCATACGCTTTTCGTTACGCACGATGATGTCCGGCGCACTCAGGTCCAGCAGACGCTTGAGGCGGTTGTTCCGGTTGATCACCCGGCGGTACAGATCGTTCAGGTCGGAGGTGGCGAAACGGCCACCGTCCAGCGGCACCAGCGGACGCAGATCCGGCGGCAGAACCGGCAGCACGGTGAGAATCATCCACTCAGGCGCGTTGCCGGAATCCTTGAAGGCTTCCATCAACTTCAGACGCTTGGAGAGCTTCTTCAGCTTGGTGTCGGAGTTAGTGGATTCCACTTCCTCACGCAGGATCTTGATTTCTTCAACCAGATCCAACTCCATCAGCAGCTGCTGCACAGCCTCGGCACCCATCTTGGCTTCGAATTCGTCACCGAATTCTTCCAGGGAGTCGAAGTATTCTTCATCGGTGAGCAGCTGCCCACGCTCCAGCGTGGTCATGCCCGGCTCAGTCACGACAAAGGATTCGAAGTACAGCACACGCTCGATATCACGCAGGGTCATATCCAGCATCAGGCCGATACGGGACGGCAGTGACTTCAGGAACCAGATGTGCGCGGTGGGGCTCGCCAGTTCGATGTGCCCCATGCGCTCACGACGCACCTTGGAGAGGGTGACTTCAACGCCACACTTCTCACAGATAACGCCACGATGCTTTAAACGCTTGTACTTACCGCACAGGCATTCGTAGTCCTTGATNGGACCAAAGATTCGCGCACAAAACAGACCATCACGCTCAGGCTTGAACGTGCGGTAGTTAATGGTCTCAGGCTTTTTCACTTCACCAAAAGACCAGGAGCGGATCAGATCCGGCGGCGCAAGCGCGATGCGGATCTTGTCGAACTCCGTGACTTGTCCCTGACTTTTGAGCAAATTCAGCAAGTCTTTCAAGGCCAGTCCTCCGTAGTGAGCTTTCGCTCTAGATTCTTTCCTAAACCCGGGTACACAGTGGCTCCGTCGTTACCCGGCGGAGCCCACTGCCTTAGTCGTTTTCCAGCTCGATATTGATACCAAGCGAACGGATTTCCTTCAGCAATAC
>NZ_LWEZ01000303.1:0-618 GCF_001634945.1 Alcanivorax sp. HI0044 | reverse complement strand
ACCGGTGCTCCGGTAGAGAAAGGCGCTACGCGGGTTTACGGCGGATGTAGAGCGTCTTGTTGACCACCGCCACGCGGTTTCCATCGCCATCCACGATTTCAACCGGCCAGCACGGCAGGTATTTTTCTCCCCCATCGGTGTTCGCGCGGATATCGTCGATCATGGCATCGGTGAGCTGAAAATGGGCGAAGACCCGGCCCTTGCCGGGCCGGACAAATTCTATATCCGCTGCCTTGTCCCAGACCACATAATCGCGCCCAAGCACGGTCATCACCATCAGCATGTAGAACGGGTCCACCATGGAATAGAGGCTGCCGCCGAAATGGGTTCCTACATAGTTCCGGTTGTACCAGTGCAGCCCCATGGAGACATTCAGTTCGCGGAAGTCGTCTGCCAGGTAGTCCACACGAACACCGGCGCCCAGGTAGGGCCCGTACAGGTTCAGAAACCATTGCAGACCTTTCGGTGAGCGCGTGAATCGCGAGAGCAGATTACGCATTGCCGGGTTCGAGAACGGCAATGGCGCTGTCCAGGCGCGCTTTCACTGCGGCAGGCACCGGTGTTTGGTGCTGTTTGAGAAGCCGCTGCATTTCCTCGCGGGCGTCAAACTGTTGCTGC
>NZ_LWEZ01000302.1:0-11834 GCF_001634945.1 Alcanivorax sp. HI0044 | reverse complement strand
CGATAGCACGCTGGGGCCGCGCATACACAATGGGCCAGAGCAATTCGGTAGACCGTTTGGCGCGGCCCCAGGGGTCGGTTTTATAGACCGAGTGTTCTCCCACGCCCGCATCGATAATCGGATGCGCCACCTGCAGCACAAAAGCCTGCGGCAGCATCAAGTGAAAACGCCAGGAACCGAAGTCCTGCCAGGTCAGGGAGTCAGGTCCCAACGGTTGAAGGTCCAGGTGTCGTTCTGTCTGTTCAGCGGTCTGTGTCATGGGGGAGCTCGATAACTGGCTATGAGACAAATACAAAAATACGTCTCACCCATGCCGAGAGGCAACCCATGCATACAGCTTTCACTGTTATGTTTAGGACAAAATGATCAATTACCCGTCACATTGGGTCAGGAGGGTCAGGAAGACAATCAAGGTGTCAGGAGCGGGCGCAGGTAGTCTTCCGCCACCCGGCGTACGCTGTCAGCATCGGCCGGGTTCAATACGCCATCAGGGGACAGCACCATGGACTGCATAAGCCGTAACATCAGTTCCGCCATGGGCTCCATGGGCTGCTGACGAATAGCACCGCTATCCTGCTCCACCTGCAACAACCCCGCCAGATAGATACGGAAGAACCCCATCATTTGCCACAGGCGTTGCGTCAGTAGCGGCAAAATGGTCTCCGGTTCGGAAGTCAGCAGCCGCTTCAGCAACGGATGCCGGTGGGCCCGGGTCACCGCCAGCACGAAGGATTCAAGAACACGTTCAAGGCCGCTGTCCAGCTTCTCCAGTTCATCTTCGATCATCGCCAGTTGTCGCTGGCATTCGCGCAGAATCACCACCTGAATCAACTGGTCCTTATCCGCAAAACGACGATAGGCCGTCGCCCGACCAATGCCCGCACGGGTGGCCACATCTTCCATGGTGGTACGTCGCAAACCGAATTCCACGAACAATGCCAACCCGGCATCAAGAATTTTCTCGTAGGTTCTATCGCCCTGGGGAACCTGAAGATTCTTGAGCAGCGCCGCCGACGCGATATTTTTGCGAGACATTCCAACTCCCTGTGATATGAACCGGATACGCGATCAACCTGCGCGAATACCCTCATCAAGGGTATATACCCCATGGCTCCCCAGCCCGCAAATTCCGTTTCATAGCAATGCCTCCATGACCAAGCAACAAGCCCCGCCATGGTATCGGCTCAGGCGGGTTGCACCATCGCCCTTAAATGCATATCCGCATTACCAAACAGTCCATCCGCTGCCGTCAACCGCTTGACGAAATGGCCCACACCCAATTCATCGGTCATGCCCATGCCACCATGGATCTGGATGGCTTCCTGGCCGATCTTGCGTCCGGCACGGCCCAACTGGGCCTTCATGGCATACACCGCCTTATCCGCATCCTCGTGGCCTTCCACGTATTTCAGTGTGGATGCCAGCAACAGGGAGCGGGTCTGTTCCATAGCGATGAACATATCCGCCATGCGGAACTGCAGCACCTGGAATTTACCGATAGCCAAGCCGAACTGTTTGCGGGTCTTGGTGTATTCCACCGTATCGTTAAGCAACACGGACATGCTTCCCACACTCTCTGCTGACAAGGCCAACAGCCCCTCATGCAGCACCGCTTTGGCCACATCATAGCCTTTGTTCAGCTCACCGATGCGAGCCACACCAGGCACCGTCACGTCTGAGAAGCGAATTTCTGCCCCCTGGCGGCCATCCACCATGCGATGGGGCACGCGCGCGATTCCTTCGGCACTGGCATCTACCAGAAACAAAGACAAACCATCCTTATCACCCGGCTGTCCAGCGGTACGGGCCAGCACCACCAACAGGTCCGCCTGGTCACCATTCATCACCGATGCCTTGGTGCCATTCAACACCACATTATCGCCTTTCACTGTGGCCTGAAGGGCGGTGTTTTCCAGGCTAAAAACCCGTTCGTACTCTTCAGCGGCAAACGCCAGCTGCAAGCGTCCCTCGATCAATGCGGGAATGGTTTCCGCCTGTTGGGACGCCTCGGCCCGGCGCAGAAACCCGCCACCCAACACCACGGTGGCGATATACGGTGACATGATCAGGCCTTCACCCAGCGCCTCGAGCAGCACCATGGTTTCCAGCGGGCCCATGCCCATGCCCCCGTGTTCTTCCTCAAACGGCACCGCCAACCAACCCAGTTCAGCCAGCTTCTGCCAGGTGGCTGTATCCAGGGGCATCAGTTTTTTATTCTGCCGATGGGTTTCGACATCACTGTTGTCGCGCACAAACCGCTTGGCGCTATCCGCCAGCATTTGCTGTTCTTCACTCAACTGAAAATTCATCGTTGTTCTCCATTCCCGGGTAGCTGCCGGCTCTCACCGTTCCAGCCTTCACCATGCGAGCATGGTTTCCCACAAAACCTGACACCACCGAGAGCCCCTGCGGGAAGTCATGCTCGCATGACGAATCCCGGCCCTCAGTCACCCTCAAAGCCCCAACACCGCCTTGGCGATAATCCCGCGCTGCACCTCATTGGAGCCGCCGTAAATGGAGCAGGCTCGGGAATTGAGATAATGGGGCATGGCGGTGAGCGCATATTCCGGCCCGGTAATCGGCTGATCGTCGCCGGGCACCAGCGCCTGGGGCTGCCAGATCGTCGCCTGCGCCCCCAGGGTTTCGATGCGCAGTTCCGTCACTTTCTGCAGTAGCTCGGTACCCAGAATCTTGGTCATGGACGACAGCGCCCCCGGATCCTTGCCGGCTGACAGCGCCGACTTGATACGCATTTCCGTAAACTCCAGGGCCAGCACATCCGCCTCCAGCTGGGCCAGCTTGTGCTGCCATACCGGATCGTCCAGCAAGGCACCAAACGCGGTCTGCTGTTTGGATGCCATCACCTTGATCTTTTCCAACTGCACATGAAGGCTGGGAGCATACTCCTGGCCACCGCGTTCGAACGTGAGCAGGTATTTGGCCACCGTCCAGCCATCGTTTTCCTCACCAACACGGTTCTTCTGCGGTACGCGGACATTGTCGAAAAACACTTGGCACTGCTCGGTCACTTCATCCAGACCAACGATGGGTTCAATGGAAATACCCGGCAGGTCCATATCCAGCAACAGGAAGGTGATGCCCTGTTGCGGTTTGCCGTCTTTGCGGGTGCGCACCAACGCGAACATCTTGTTGGCGTAATGGGCGTAGGTGGTCCAGATCTTGGTGCCATTGATGATGTAGTCATCACCGTCTTTCTCAGCGAAGGTTTTCAACGATGCCAGATCGGAGCCAGCACCCGGCTCCGAGTAACCCTGGCACCAGAAATGTTCACCGCTGAGGATCTTTGGCAGGTATTCCTTCTGCTGCTCTTCAGTGCCACAACCAATCAGGCAGGGCCCGCACATGTGCAAGCCCATGGGCACCAGTGGCGGGGTTTCCGCACGCACCAGCTCTTCGGCGAAAATGGCCCGTTGGGTCACGCTCCAGCCGGTACCTCCGAACTCTTTTGGCCAGTGCGGGGCCGCCCAGCCCTTGTTGTTCAGGATCGTCTGCCAGGCCATGGCCTCTTTCACCGGTGAAAACACCGATGTCACCATCTTGCCCGCCTCGCGAATTTCATCGGTGAGGCTTTCTTCCAGGAAGGTTCGCACCTCATCCCGAAATGATGCTTCCTGTTCCGGCACCTGCAGATCCATGACGCACTCCACTTATGTATAAACTCAATCAGCCCAGTGTACGGGAGGCGACTTGAGACAATAATGACGATTCGTTTCACCCGGATGGCCAAAACCGTCAAAACAGGCAGAGCCCTTACCCTGCCTGCGCCAGTCAGCCCGCAACACTCCCCCGTCCACCTGGTTTATACTCCCCACCACATTCAATCGATACGACACGGCGTCCCCATGAGCATCAACTGGTTCCCCGGCCACATGAACAAGGCCATCCGCGAAATCCGCGACATTCTTCCCAAGGTGGACCTGATCATCGAGGTGGTGGACGCGCGCCTGCCCTACAGCAGCGCCAACCCGGTGATCGAACAATTCCGGGCCGACAAGCCCTGCCTGAAACTGCTCAGCAAAAGCGACCTGGCCGACCCCGCCGTCACCCAGCAGTGGCTTGATCACCTGGAGCAGGACCCGAAAGTTCGTGCTCTGGCCATCACCACCGACAAACCGGAACAGATCCGCAAACTGGTGGACACCGCCCTGAAAATGGCCGGCAAGCGGACCGACCGCGCCACCAGCGTTACCGCCCTGATCACCGGCATTCCCAACGTGGGCAAATCCACCCTGATCAACAACCTGGCCAGCCGCATCATCGCCAAAGCCGGTAACGAACCCGCCGTCACCCAGCGCCAGCAACGCATCGACCTGCGCAACGGCCTGGTGCTCATCGACACCCCCGGCATTCTCTGGCCGAAAATCGAAAACCCGGACAGCGGTTACCGCCTGGCCCTCTCCGGCGCCATCAAGGCCACCGCCATGCAGGAAGACGACGTGGCCCTGTTCGCTGCCGAATACTTCATGCAGGCCTACCCGCAACAAATGAAAGAACGCTTCAAACGCGACGACCTGCCCGAAGACGGCGTGCCCTTCCTGGAAACCATCGGCAAACAACGGGGCTGCCTGGGCAGCGGCGGCCACGTGGACTTCGACCGCGCCGCCACCCTGCTGATCAGCGAATACCGCGGCGGCAGACTGGGCCAGCTCACCCTGGAAACCCCGGCCATGGCGGAGCAAGAGCATGTGAAGGTGGCGGAGATACGCAGGTTGAAAGAGGAGGAGAAGGAGGCGAAGAAGAAGGCCAGGAAGGCGGCGTATAAGGCGAAGGGGCAGAAATAGGTTATCCCAGCGAAAATGGCTAGAGATTATCGCTGTCGGGAATGAAAACGTACCGCTTCTTCTTTCGAAGAAAACCGTGGTTCAGACGCCTTTTCGGGAACATCAAAACCTTCCAGCCTCAAGCCCGCTGCATCATTGCGACGGCGAACGCTGGCGAAGTATGCCATTTTGGTTTTTAAAGAGGGAGAAATCATCACGTCACCTCGGTCAAATTCATTATGCTGTTGAGTGACTTTTACAACACAACCATCACATGCCCATGCCGCTTCAGCCACTCCCGGCATTCTTCATAATCGGGCAGCACCCTGCCCACCTCACCCCAGAACTGCGGCGAGTGATCATGGCGAATCAAATGACATAACTCGTGGACAACCACGTAATCCACCATACGGTTCGGGGCCATCATGATCTGCCAGTTGAATTGCAGCTCACCTTTCGCGGTGCAGCTTCCCCAGCGGGATTTAAAGGTTTTGATAGACACATTGGGGACAGTGACGCCCACCTGCGGCGCCCAGCGGGCGACTTTATCTTTTAGTTTCGTTTCGGCCTGGCGCTTGTACCAGCGAATCAGGGCGTTGCGGATCATGTGGGGTTGTTCCGCGCCCTGGGGCACGGACACCAGCAAACGCCCCTGCACCAATTTCACCGGAGCGAAGAGGCCTTTTTCCACTTTCAGCCGGTAGTTGCGGCCAAGGTAGGAGAAGGACTCTCCGGAGACGTAGCGCTTGCTGCTGGGCGGGGTCATCTCCTGATGAAGCGCGATCTTTTCCTTGATCCAGCGGCGTTTGGCCGCCAGCAATTCGCCAATACGCTCCAAAGAAACGTCCGCCGGCACCACCACCGACACCGCCCCTTCTTCCACCCGGATATCGGCAGACTTGCGGCGACTGGTGCGGATCACTTCGGCAATAAAGCCGTTGCCGTCGATAAATTCAGGACGCTTCAAGCTATAGCTCTCTGATCCAGTCCAGCGTTTCCGGGTGGCGCTGAATCAGGCGCATCAGGGTGGTCGAGCCCTGGTCCGGTTTACCACGGTCCTGCTCCCAGCGCTCAAGCGTGCGCACACTCATGCGTAGCATGTTGGCGAAGATCGGGCGGGACACTTTCAGGCTTTCGCGCAGCGAACGAATTTCTGCAGCGGTAATTTCCAGCGGGTCTTTCAGTTCCAGCTCAGTGGTCTGCAGGGTTTGCTTGCCCTCCCGGGCATCCTGCAACGCCTCAAAGCCTTCGGTCAGTTCGCCGAAGATATCGCGCTTGTTGTCAGTCTTCTTTGCCATGGCTTCTCGCCTCCACCTCGCGCGCCAGCAGCGCCTTGAGGGCTTTCTTCTGGTCAGCGGTCAAATCGGTTGCCTCATCCTTGTCATACAGGGTGAACAACCAGAACTGTGCGCCACCGGCGTACCAGTAATAGATAATCCGCACCCCACCGCGCTTGCCCTTTCCGCGCCGCTTGTCCACCCAGCGCACCTTGCGCAGCCCGCCCGTGCCCTGAATCACATCCCCCATGTGGGGCGATTCCAGCAACATGGCCTGGAGCAACCGGTATTCCTCGTCTTTCAGGTAGTCCGCCCGGTGGCGGCTGAAGGGCGGCAGCTCGACAAACAGCGCCTTCATGGGGTGCTCGACCCAAAGTATACGCGATTCACGTATGACGGCAAGCCTGTGACTGTCAGCGACAGCCCATCAGCATACAAAGCCATCCTTGGCTCCTTGTATTTCAATCAGTTAGCCAGACCTTCCTTGTAGGAGCGGTGGTTCCACCGCGATGCACCAGATCCATCTGTGCTTGCAGCCTCCTTGAAACCCAAAATCGCGGTGGAACCACCGCTCCCACAGGGTGAGATTGCATCCCCAACCGAGTTCAGCACTGACCTCTCATTCCACCACATTCGCCCCTCAAGTGGGGCTCCTACAGCTACCGGGTTCGCAGGCGTCTACTTGAACTTCGTCTTCGCCAGATCCATAAACCGCTCCTGCACCACATTCACAATCGCCTTGTCGCCAAAGCTGCAGTCCAGGATCGCCCGCTTGATGGCCTTCTTCATGCGCTTGATCTCTTCGCCTTTCTTGAAGAAATCCACGATCTGGGTAGCTTCGTTGAACATCTCCACCAGCGCTTGGGTGGTGGTCTTGATCTCGTCCTCGACGCTCTCGCTCACCACCTCTTCGCCCGTATGGCGAACCACTTCCGACATCAAAATGCGGAAGAAAGCCATCTCGGTTTCATCCAGGCCCTTGTCATTCCCCTCCTGCTTACGGTTACTCTCGATGGACCCAACCATGTCCAGCAGCAATTCCAGTTGCTGCTCCCACTTGCCGTTGGTCTTCTCGATGATGTCGCGCAGGCGCAGGCTCAGGGACTTGTAGTATTCCGGGTCTTCATCCAGCTTCACGGTGATGTGGTGCTTGATAGCGCTCTCAATCTCCGAGGCGCGGGATTCCGGGGATTTGATCTGCTCCACGGATTCGCGGAAGTTGGCGGCCATCAAGTCCACCGGCGGGATCTTCGGATCGACGCCGGTGCTGATGATGTGCTCATCCACCAGTTGCCTCACCTTCTCGCCGGCGTCGGCGATATTCAGGCCCGGGTCGCGGTAGCGGTTGCGGGCAGCGTTCTGCACCTTGCCCCACAGCTTCAGGTCGGCAATAAACGGCTTGGCCGCCGGGTCGGGCAGCACCACGTCCATCTGCCGGGCAAAGCGCTTGTAGGCCAGCTCGAATTGCTGGCGGATGTCTTCGTCCTTGAGGAACAGCACGTAGTCATCGACATCCGAGCCCTTAAGGCCACTGAACACCTGCGCCACCCGCGTATGCGTCGCCTTCAGCTTGGGGATCTCGTCCTTCAGGGTGACATAGGTGCCTTCCACGTCATCGCTGCTGAACTGCTCCAGCGCCTCGGTGAGGTAATCGGACAGGCCGTAGTAATCCACCACAAAGCCCGCCTGCTTCCCCTTGTAGGTACGATTCACCCGCGCAATGGCCTGCATCAGGGTGTGATCCTTCAGGCTGCGGTCGATGTACATCACCTGGGCAATGGGGGCATCGAAGCCGGTGAGCAGCATGTCCTTCACAATCAGGAAGGCCAGCGGGTTCTCGTTCAGGGGCTTCTTGAAACCATCGATGGCCTGCTTCTGCTGGGCCTTGTCGGTGTACTTGGCAATGTAGCCCTCGTCATTGTGGCTACCACTGATAATCACCTCGGACGGCGGCGCGCCCAGCTCATCCAGGGTCTTCTTGTACACCGTGGCCGCATGGCGGCTGCCCACCACCACCATGGCCTTGAAGCCGTTGGGCTGGATATGCTCCCGGTAGTGCTTGAGCAGATCCAGGCACACCCAGCGAATCCGCGCCGGGGCTTCGCGCACCGCCCGCTCCACCCCGTACTTCTTCTTGATCTCGCGCTTCTCGTCGTCGCTCTTGTCCTTGAAGTATTCGTCGAACAGCTTGTCCAGAGATTCGCCCACCACCTGGGTCTGGGCCTGGCGGCCTTCGTAGATGATCCGCACCGTGGCGCCGTCTTCCACCGCCTCATTGATCTTGTACTGGTCGATGTAGCCACCAAAGGCCTGATCCATCTTCTGGGTCTTCAGTAGCGGGGTGCCGGTGAAGCCGATCTTGGGGGCATTGGGCAGGGCCGCATTGATTGTAGCCGCCAGGCCGCCGAACTGGGTGCGGTGGGCCTCGTCGGCCAGCACGATGATCTTGTCGCTGGGGTTCAGATCGGTAAAGTCGCCTTCCGCCTCGGCATCCTGAAACTTTTGCACCATGGCCGTGACAATGTCAGAGGCATCCTTGGTGAGCAGCTCTTTCAGCTTGGCCACCGAGTTGGCGTTATAGATGGTTTCGTTCTGGGCATCGCGGAAGGTGGCGGAAAGTTGGCTGTCCAGCTGGGTACGGTCGGTGACGAACACCAGCTTGTACTTCTGCAGTTCCGGGTCGCGGCGCATCTTCACCGCCAGCATGACCATGGTCAGCGACTTGCCCGAGCCCTGGGTGTGCCACACCACCCCGGACTTTTCTTTACGGGTAGTGCCGTGCTTCAGTCGCTCGATCACCTTGTTCACTGCCCGGTACTGCTGGTAACGGGCCACCTTCTTGATCAGGCGGCCTTCCACCGGTTCAAACAGGATGAAATTGCGGATCAGGTCGAGAAAGGTGTCGTGGCTGAACATGCCCATCAGCAGGCGTTGCTGAGCGGTGATATCGCTCTGCACCGCTTCGCCTGCACCATTGGCCGCTTCCCCTTCACCAGTAAGAATGGCCTTCACCTGTTCCAGATAGGCCGTGGACGGCACATCTTCAATCTTGCTGGCGGCATTCCCGTCGGTCGTTACTCTCCCAGCCTCCGGCTTCGCCAGCACCCCACGGATATCCGCATCCGTATAGGGGTAAGCATCCTTCCAGTCGCCGTAATGCTGGGCCATGGAACTGATGGTGCCGACCCGGGCCTGATCCCGGCAGGTGGACACCATCAACTGGTTATACCAGAACAGCTTCTGCGCCCCTTCATCATCTTCCGGGCGGCGCAGGTTGGCGTAGCGGCGTAGCTGGTTGATGCCCTCGCCGATGGCATCCGAGGAGGAATAGGGAGACTTGCACTCGATCACCGCCAGCGGCAGGCCATTCACGAAGCAGACAATGTCGGGAATGATGTTCTGGTTCGCGCCTTCCACCTTGAACTGGCTGGTGCAGAGAAAGTCGTTATTGGCCGGGTTATCGAAATCCACAACGGTGACCGTTTGCCCCTTGCGGCCCGAGCCCAGATCCTGCTCCACGGAAAGGGCATGATCGCCAGTGCAGCAGAGCATTTCCCACAGGGCCTGGTTGTATTCAATCAGGCCGGCGAAATTGGGGTGGGTAAACTCACGCAGCACCTTGCGCAGGTTTTCCTCGCTGATCCACGGGTTCAGGCGGCGCAGGGCCGCCTCCAGCCGCTTGGCAAGCACTACATCGCGAAAATAAGCGCGTTCTTGCCTGACGAGGTCAGGCGATAGCGCAGCACCATTTACATAAGACCAGCCCAGTTGCGTGAGCTGTTCAATGGCCGGCGCTTCAACCTTGTCGTATTCGTCCTGAAACACTCAGGCCTCCTTCTCGCTACTATCCTGAGCCAGCATATTCATGACCAAGCGTATCAGCGTGTCTTTCTGTTTCGGGTCAGATTCCGCCACCAGCAGGGTCAGAGCCGCCAGGCCGGTATCGTTAATCACCGCCTCGCCAGCGGCATTCAGCAAACGGCCATTACGGTGCAGGAAGTCCACAAACAGCCAGGCACCGCTGCGCTTGTTGCCATCGCTGAAGGGGTGGTTCTTCACCACGAAATACAGCAAATGTGCGGCTTTGCTTTCCACCGCCGGGTAGGCAGGCTCGCCAAACACCGTTTGCTCAAGGTTGCCGAAAATCCCCGCCAGACCATCGCTACGCGGGTTGGCAAACAAGGCCGTGGCTTCGCCGCGCGCCATGAGCAGGGCTTTCAGGCCCTTCAAGTCGGCCATGGCCTGCTCTGGCGAAGGCAGCTGACCGCCCGCCTCACCGCTGGGTTCTTCCAGCAAACCCTCGTCGTAGCGCTGTAGCCACAGGAAGGTTTGCGTATAGCGGCTGACAATCTCCACCAGCCCGCGCCCTTCTTCCAGCCCCAACCCCGTTGATTTCACAGCTTTTTTCACCAGCGCCAAGGCCTGTTCCAGTTCATGGGCGTTTTGCTCAAAACGCTGCTGGTTGATGGTGTAGCCGCGGGTGAGGTGTTCTTTCAGGCGCTGGGTGGCCCAGATGCGAAACTGGGTACCTTTTTTCGAGTTCACCCGATACCCCACGGAAATAATGGCGTCCAGGTTATAAAACTTGAGCTTTCTGCGTACCTGCCGCTTGCCCTCTTGGCGAACTACCGAGGATTCCTCGGTAGTTGCCTCGGCATCCAGTTCGCCTTCCTTGAAGATGTTTTTCAGGTGTAAACCGATGGTATCGGCATCTTTCTCAAACAGCTCTGCCATCTGGCCCTGAGACAGCCACAAGGTGTCCTGCTCCAGCCTCACCTCAATGGGACCTTGGTCGCTGCTTTGGTAAATTTCGATCTGTGCGGGCGCGTCCATACGTTTACGTCCCCAAAGCGGTTGTCAGCTGCGCAATGGCCGGAATTTCGACTTTTTCGGCTTCATCCTGAAACATAACGGGCAGTCACGCCAATCAGGCGACTGCGTTCTCCTTGTTATCGACGTTGACTCTGAGCTTGCCGGTGAGCAGGTCTTGCATTAGGGATTTTTTGAGATTTGTGGTTGCGGATAGCTTTTCCGCCTTTCCCAATATGACTCTAGAAATTCTTGCGTGTGCCTCAGCAATCTTCTGTTGCTCGCAAATAGGAGGCAACGGGAGGAGCAATCCCTTCAGGGTTTTAGAGCTTATAGAATCCATCACCCCTCCTTGTGACTCATTTTTGAACTGCTCATGCACCCAATTAGCATAATTTATTTGCCAGCAAATCAACTCAGGAATACATAACTCTTGATCGAAGGTCATTGTCCAAACATGCTTAGAAGACAAAGCCCTGCCGACGCCATCAGGAACAACGCAGCATCTGCCAACAGTTCCCATAATTGTGACCATTACATCCTTTTCTCTGACCGCGTACCGCTTGAGTTCTTCAAACTTTTCTTCTGATACGAATCGCCGAAATTTATTCTCGAACCTTTCAACATGGACGTTATCAATCCCTAGATAAGGGATCCCTTTTTGAACGAGCTCGCTCTTCAGTAGAGAACTGCCAAACGGACCACTTCTCATAGGGTAGTCAACTTTTGCCAACAGGGACTCTAAACCAACAACTTCCCACCCCTCCGGAATCCGCCCCACCGGCGAATCCTTGAACGCGGTATGCCCAATGCCTTTGGTCAACAGCTCCTGCATCATGCCGGTTTTCAGGTCTTTCAGCTTGTCGATCTGTGCGCGTGTTTTTTCGATCACGTCATCGACGGAGGACAGGATGGCTGCTATTTTTTGTTGTTCGGGGAGAGGGGGGACTGGCACCTGAAGATTTTC